>DATLJJ010000268.1:0-9648 GCA_035538975.1 Sphingomonas sp.
CGCCCGGATCAACGCGGCGTCCTGGCCGCTGCCGCGGTTGATGGCGTTCCTGCAGGCGCAGGGGAACATCGAGCCCGAGGAAATGGCGCGCACCTTCAACTGCGGCGTGGGCATGGTCGCGGTGGTTGCGCCCGACCAGGCAGATGCGATTGCCGCCGAGCTGGCCGAGGCTGGCGAGACCGTCTTCCGCATCGGTGCGATCGAGGAAGGGCAGCGCGGCTGCACCGTGTTCGGTCCCGCGGAAACCTGGAGCGCCCGCGCCGAGTGGAGCGCGACGCACAATGGCTGAGGCTCCTGCGCTCCCCTCCCGCTTGCGGGAGGGGGAACCAGCGAGGAAGAGGCTCGGCATCCTGATCTCCGGCCGCGGATCGAACATGGCCTCCCTCGTCGAAGTCTCGCGAGTCCCCGACTGCCCTTATGAAGTCGCGCTCGTCGCGAGCGACAAGCCCGAAGCCGCCGGCCTTGCCTGGGCGCGCGAGCAGGGGATTGCCACCTTCGCCCAGTCGCCGAAGGGTATGCCCAAGGCCGAGTATGAGGCGAAGATCGACGCAGCGCTGCGCGAGGCCGGCGTCGAAGCGATCGCGCTCGCGGGCTACATGCGACTGCTCTCGGACGATTTTGTTGGGCGCTGGCGCGGGCGAATCGTCAACATCCACCCCTCGCTGCTTCCCAAATACAAGGGCCTCGACACGCACCAGCGCGCGATCGACGCGGGTGACACGATCGCGGGCTGCTCGGTTCATATCGTCACCGAGGAGCTCGACGGGGGCGAGCTGCTCGGCCAGGCCGAGGTTCCCCTGCTCCCGGGCGATACCCCCGACAGCCTCGCCGCGCGTGTGCTGAAGGAGGAACATCGCCTCTACCCCGCGGTTGTCGCGGAATGGCTGAGCCGTTGAGCCCCAATCCCGATTCGGCGCTCGGGCAGGTCCGGGCGCTCGCGCTCGATCTTCCCGAGACCGAAGAGCGCGCCAGCCACGGCCAGCCGACCTTCTTCGTCGCGGGCAAGATGTTCGCCCAATTCCGTCACGATCATCACGGCGACGGGCGCACCATCGTCGCAGTCAAGACCGCCGATGCCGAGGAAGCACGGATGCTGATCGAGGCGGCTCCCGAGAGCTATTCGCGCGTTGCCTATTTCCGCGCCGACTGGGTGGGCCTGGCGATCGGCGTTTCCGACACCGACTGGGCGCATGTCGGCGATCGGATCGCGCGCAGCTGGGAACTCGCCGCTCCGCGCCGGCTGCTCGAGGCCGGTGGCCGCTGACTGCCAACTTTCCTCCGCTAATTCTTGAGTCCAACGGATATTTTGCGCCGCTGCCGAGTTGGGGAAGCCAAGCTGCGCGCTGGCCACGGCGGTTGCGCGGCACCTGCGCACAGGAGAGCGCGATGGCCAGGGAGACCGCGCCCCGCGAGCCGCTCAGCGTCGGCGGCGTCGCAACGGCGGAAGAAGGATTGGTGATGCTGGACGGACCCGATGGTGTCGCCGTGGCGATGACGCCGGAGGCGGCCGACGCGACCGGGCGGAGCCTGATCGCCGCCGCCGAGGAAGCGGCGAACCAGCGCGGCGCCGAGGCGCATCCGAGCTGACCCCTCTTGCCCTGCCCCCTTCTGGCCCGCGATAAGGGGCCGCAATGATCAAGGTCGCCAGCTACAACATGCGCAAGTCGATCGGCACCGATCGGCGGCGACGGCCCGAACGGACCCTGCAGGTACTCTGCGAGATCGATGCCGACGTGGTCGCGCTCCAGGAAGCCGATCGCCGCTTCGGCGCGCGCGAAGCGGTGCTCACCCAGCATCTGCTCGCCGAGCACAGCGACTGGAAGCCGGTGCCGGTCGGGATACGGGCGCGCTCGATGGGCTGGCACGGCAACGCGCTGCTCGTGCGCAAGGACACCCAGGTTCTCGATTGCGAGGCGATCCACTTGCCCGCGCTGGAGCCGCGCGGCGCAGTCATGGCCGATCTGCGCATCCGCGGCGAGCGGCTGCGCGTCGTCGGCATGCACCTCGATCTCTCCGGCCTGTGGCGCCGTCGCCAGGCGCACGCGATCCTGGCGCATCTCGAATCGAGCGCCGAGCAGCTGCCCACGGTGCTCATGGGCGACCTCAACGAATGGAGCGGCCAGAACGGCTGCCTGCGCGACTTCGCCCAGCATTTCGACTTCGCCCAGACCGGCAAGAGCTTCCACGCGCGCCGTCCGGTAGCGCGGCTCGACCGGATCATGGCGAGCCGCGACCTGCGCATCACCGAGGCGGGCGTGCACGAGAGCATGAACGCGCGCACTGCCTCGGATCACCTGCCCATCTGGGCCACGCTGCAGCGCGCCTGATGACCCGGCCCCGCGACAAGGAGCTGCGCCTCGCGCTCGTCTGCTACGGCGGCATCAGCCTTGCGATCTACATGCACGGGATCAGCAAGGAGATTTGGCGTCTCGCGCAGGCCAGCTGCGCGTCCCGCGAAGGCGAGGCGGCGCGCGACATCTATGGCGCGTTGCTCGACGAGATACGCGAGGCGGCCGGCGTCAATGTGCGCGTGCTGGTCGACATCCTCTCGGGCGCGAGCGCGGGCGGGATCAATGCGATCTTCCTCGCGCAGGCGATCTCCACCGGCCAGTCGCTCGATCCCTTGACCGAGCTGTGGCTTACGCATGGCGACGTCACTGCACTGCTCGATCCCAACCAGGCACCCGCCCACCGCTTCGAGAAAATCTGGGCGACTCCGATTGCCTGGCTGTTCACCAATCGCAGCAAGGAGATCGACCAGACCGTCGAGCCCGGAACGCGCGAGGAAGTGCGGGTCAAGCTCGAGCATTTCGTCCGCTCGCGCTGGTTCGAGCCGCCTTTCGGGGGCAAGCGGCTGCTCCACAATCTGATCGACGCCTTCGACGCAATGGCGCGCGAGCCCGCCTATCGCCGGCTGCTGCCCGCGGAGCAGCCGCTCGACCTGTTCGTCACCGTCACCGATTTCCGTGGCCATGCCGAGACGCTGCGCCTCAACTCGCCTCCGCAGGTGAGCGAAACCGAGCACCGGCTGGTCTTCTCCTTCACCGATCACGGCGCCGAAGGGCTGGGCGACCCTGTGGCGCTCGCCTTCGCCGCGCGCGCGACCTCGAGCTTCCCGGGCGCCTTTCCGCCCGCCACGGTGGGTGAGCTCGACGCGGTGCTCGCCGAACGCAAGGTCGAATGGCCGGGCCGAGACGCCTTCCTCGAGCATGTGCTGCCCGAGCAATGGGCCGACAATCGCGCCGAAAAGGCCATCCTGATTGACGGATCGGTGCTCGCCAACGCTCCCTTCCGCCCTGCGGTCGACGCGCTGCGCGAACGCCCGGCCCGCCGCCAGGTAGACCGCCGCTTCGTCTTCATCGATCCGCAGCCCGGCCACCGGTTCGACTTCTACGGCAAGCCGCAGGAGAACCCCGGCTTCTTCCAGACGATCATCGGCGCACTTTCCGAACTGCCGCGCCACCAGCCGATCCGCGACAATCTGGAGGCGATTGCCGAGCGGTCGGAGAAGATCGAACGCATGCTCGCGATCGTCGGCGAGATTCGCGCGGAAGTGGAAACGCAGGTCGAGTCGCTATTCGGCTATACCTTGTGGCTCGACTATCCGACGCCCAAGCGGCTCGCCGCCTGGCGCCGCCGCGCGCAGGTCGTCGCAGCGGCGAAGGCCGGTTATGGGCACACAGCCTATGGGCTGCTCAAGGTGGACGGCGCGACCGACCGGATCGCGCACCTGCTCCATGCGATCGGCGACCGCCACAACCCCGAACGGCTGCACGAGATTCGCGAGGCAGTGGCGCATGCCGTTCAGTCGCGCGGGGCGGACCGGTTCGGGGCAACGCTGTCGAACGGCGCCAGCCCGCAGACGCTCGATTTCCTGCGCACCCACGATCTGGGCTTCCGCATCCGCCGCCTGCGCCTGCTCGCGCGCCGCCTGACCGAGATCGACCAGCCGAGCAATCATGCCGAGCTGGTGCCCATGCGCGACGCGATCTACGATTCGCTCGCCCCCTATCTCGACCTCCAGCGCTCGGACACCTTCGCCGACATGCGCGATGCGGTACGTGCGATGACCGACGATGCCGGGCCCCTGCTGGACCAGCTGGGCGAGCGGATGGGGCTGCGCGCGCTCGACGCGGAGACCGACGCGCGCCTCTCCGAAGGCTTCAGCGCACTCTCGAAGGAACTCCGCCGCCCCATGTTGCTCGCGCACCTGGGGTTCCCCTTCTTCGACATCGCCACGCTACCGCTGCTCCAGGGCGAGGGGCTCGACGAATTCGACCCGATCCGCGTCGACCGCATCGCGCCGAACGATGCCTGCGCGATCCGGACCGGGGGTGCCAGCGCGACCCTGAAGGGCATCCAGTTCAACGGCTTCGGCGCCTTCTTCAGCCGTGCCTATCGCGAGAACGACTATCTCTGGGGCCGCCTTCACGGCGCCGACCGGCTGATCGACATCGTCCTCTCGACCCTGCCGCTCGAGACGCGGCTCGCCGACGATCGCGTCGCCGCTATCAAACGCCGGGCATTCCATGCCATCCTCGACGAGGAAGAGCCCCGGTTGAAGGCCGTCCCCGGGCTGTTCAGCGAGTTGCGCGCGGAGATTGGCTAGGCCAGCTTCCTGCTCTATCCGGTGCACCAGTGGAGCGAACGCAATGGTCGAATCGTCCAAGCCGCCCGTCCTGCTTTCCGGCGGCAATCCGCAGATCCCCAAGGGTTACGGCGAAGCGCCGGTTCAGGCCTATATCGCCGCGATGCCCGGCTGGAAGCACGACGTCGGGCGCCGCATCGACGCGATCGTCAGCCGCGCGGTTCCGGAGGTGCGAAAGGCAGTCAAATGGAACTCGCCCTTCTACGGAATGGAGGACGATTGCTGGTTCCTCAGTTTCCACTGTTTCGATCGCTATGTGAAGGTCGCCTTCTTCCGCGGCGCCCGGCTCGATCCGGCCCCGCCGGTCGAATCGAAGAGCGGCGACACACGCTATTTCCACATCCACGAGGGCGATGAGATCGACGAGGCTCGCTTCGCCGACTGGGTGAAGCAGGCGAGCCGGCTTCCCGGCGAGCGGATGTGAGCGGCGGTCGAGGCCCAGGCACCGATCCCGCGCTGCTACGCCGGCTGTTGCGCGCGAAGGACCGGATGGATGCCGCCTCGCACGAGGAATGGCCGGTGTGTCGGCTCGCGCATGTGAGCGGAGTCTCCGAGGCGCATTTCGCGCGCTCGTTCAAGCAGGCGTTCGGATTGCCGCCGCATCGCTATCTGCTCACGCGAAGGATCGAGCGTGCCAAGGCGCTGCTGCGCGATACCGACCTGCCGGTGACCGAGATCGCCTTCCAGACAGGCTGGAACAGCCTCGGAACCTTCGGTCGCACCTTCCGCGACATCACGGGCGAGAACCCCGGCGACCTGCGCGCCCGTGAACAGGCGGCGCCGCACGCGCTCGAGCTGGTGCCACACTGTTTCGTTGCCGCCGCGCATCGGCCCGACCTCAATATAGCAGTTTCGGAGAAGCGCCGCCGCGACGGTGAGACTATCAGCACGGGACAACCAACGGAGGTCCCATGCAAGGTGTCCAGGTAGCCGGTCTGTACGTCCACGATCAGGACGAGGCATTGCACTTCTACGTCGAGAAGCTCGGGTTCCGCGTCCACACCGACGCCCGCAACGGCGATTATCGCTGGGTGACGGTGCAGCACCCGGACCAACCGGACTTCCAGCTCGGCCTGTTCACGCCACAGGCTCCGCTGGTCGACGCCACCACGGCCCAGACACTCCGCGAGGCAGTCGCCAAGGGCGCGATGCCGCCGCTGGTCCTGGTGGTCGATGATTGCCGAGCTGCTTACGAAACGATGCACGCTCGCGGCGTGGAGTTCACTCAGGAGCCCATCGAACGCTTCGGCAGCGTCGATGCCAGCTTCCGCGATCCCTCCGGCAACGGTTGGAAGATGATCGAGGCCCGGCGCGGGGCGTAAGCCATGTGCTTCGTCCCCACCTGGCTCATCCTGAGGAGACACACCAATGCACTGGACCATATGGATCCGGCAGGCCCATCGCTGGCTGGCGATCCTCTTCACGCTGGGGTTCACGTTGAACCTCTTCATCGCGATGAGCGGGAAGCAGCCGCCCTTCTGGGTATATCTGCCGGCGCTGATTCCGCTCTTCCTGCTGTTGCCCACCGGCCTGTATCTGTGGGTGCTGCCGCACGCCGCCCGGTGGCGCGCGCGGCAACGTCCGATCAAGGAGATCGCATAACCGTGACCCCGTCCGAAGAAATCGACGCCCGGATCGCAGCACGCGACGACTGGCGCGGCGCCAGGCTCGCCCACGTCCGTGCGCTCATCAAGGAAGCTGTTCCGGAGGTCACCGAGGACATCAAGTGGCGCAAGCCGTCCAACGACCTCTCCGGCGTGCCTGTATGGGAGCATGCCGGGCTTATCTGCACGGGTGAGACCTACAGGAACGCGGTCAAGCTGACCTTCGCCCGCGGCGCGGCGCTGGAGGACCCCGCCCGCCTGTTCAACGCCAGCCTCACCGGCGGCACGCGCCGCGCGATCGACCTGCACGAAGACGACGCGCTCGACGAGGCGGCGTTCAAGGCGCTGGTGCGTGCCGCGGCGGCGCTCAACCTCGAAATCCGCGCGCAGAAGCGGCCCCGCGGCGCCTGAAACCAGCGAGGGAGGTTGGCAAAGCGCCGCGCTTCGCCCTAAGGTTGGCGCACTTCACCGACGCGAAGGGAGCGGAATGCGGTTTCTGAAGGTGCTGATCTGGCTCCTGCTTGGCGGCCTGGTCGCGGGCTTCGTCATCTACAATGGCGACGAACGCGTGAGCATCCATCTCTGGGGCGGCCTGATCGCCGACTTCAGCCTGCCGCTGCTGCTGATCCTGGTGTTCCTCGCCGGGCTGCTGCCGCCAGTGATCGCCTATCAGACGCTGCGCTGGAGGATGCGGCAGCGCTTCGCCAGCCTCGAGCGCGCACTCGCCGATCTGCGCGCCGTCAATCCGCCGCCGGCCGTTGCGGACTCCGCCGTGCTTTCGCCGAACACGCTGCCGGCCACCGAGCCGCAGCCATGAGCTCGCCCGTCTATGTCGCGCTCGACACGCCCGATCTGGAGCGTGCCAGGGCACTCGCCGAGCGAGTCCGCAATCACGTCGGCGGTATCAAGCTCGGCCTCGAGTTCTTCATGGCGAACGGCCGCCATGGGGTGCGCGAGATGGCGGAGATCGGGCTGCCGATCTTCCTCGACCTCAAGTTCCACGACATCCCCAACACCGTCGCCAAGGCGATCCAGGCGCTGCGTCCGCTCGAGCCATCGATCCTGACCGTCCATGCCTCGGGCGGCCGCGCGATGCTCGAGGATGCCAAGGCCGCAGCACCCGCGGGTACCAAAGTGGTAGCCGTGACGATGCTCACCAGCCTCGATTCGAGTGACCTGCGCTCGATCGGCCTTGCCGCCGATCCGCACGAGCAGGTTGTTCGCCTCGCCGAGCTCGCCAAGAGCGCGGGAGTCGACGGCATTGTCTGCTCGGGCGAAGAGGTCGGCGCGGCGAAGGCGGCGTGGCACGACGGCTTCTTCGTCGTGCCGGGCGTCCGTCCGGCGGATGGCGTGGTGGGCGACCAGAAGCGCGTGGTGACGCCGCGCGCGGCGCTCGATGCCGGCGCGTCGATCCTCGTCATCGGCCGACCCATTACCCAGGCCGAGGACCCCGACCTCGCCGCGCGCGAGATCGAGGCGACGATCTAGCTTCGGCCTCTTGCCAAAGCCGCGCGCGAGTCCGAGAGCGCGCGCATGCCCGCCAGCCTGACCATCCGTGTCGCCACACACGAAGACCTGCCCGCGCTCCACCCGGTCATCGAGCGCGCCTATCGTGGAGAGACCGCACGCGCGGGCTGGACGCACGAGGCCGATCTGGTCGAGGGCAACCGCACCGATATCCCCACGCTCGCAGCGATCGTCGACGATCCGGCGCAGCGGTTGCTCGTCGCGGAGCAGGACGGCGCGATCATCGGCTGCGTGCAGGTGAGCGACAAGGGCAACGGCCTCGCCTATCTGGGCCTGCTCTGCATCGATCCCACGCTGCAGACTGGCGGCTATGGCAAGCAGCTCGTGCAGGCGGCCGAGGCTTGCGCGCGTGACGGCTTCGGCGCACGGCGCATGGAAATGACCGTCATCGACGTCCGCCGCAGGCTGATCGCCTTCTACGAGCGACGCGGCTATACGATCTCGGGCGAGAAGCGCGACTTCCCGATTCCCCTCGATCCGCCGTTGTTCATGGACGTGATGGTCAAGGATCTGTGATGCCGGTCACCGCCAAGATCTGCGGCCTTTCGACGCCCGAGACGCTCGACGCGGCGATCGCCGGCGGGGCGAGCCATGTCGGTCTCGTCTTCTTCCCGCCCTCCCCGCGCAATGTCGGCTTCGATCAGGCGAGGGCACTGATCGCCCGGGTTCCGGCGCACGTGGGTACGGTCGGCGTATTCGTGGATCCGGACGAGCCGCTGCTCACAGCCGCGCTCGCCACGGGGATCCAGGCCGTCCAGCTCCACAAGACCGCGCCCGACCGCGTCGCCGCGATCCGCAGCCGCGTGCCCGTCTGGGCCGCGGTCGCCGTCAAGACTCGCGCCGACGTCGATCAAGCCGCAGCCTATCGGGGCGCGGCCGACCGCATCCTCTACGACGCGAGGACTCCGGACGGTGCGGCGCTGCCCGGCGGCATGGGGCTGCGCTTCGACTGGAAGCTGCTCGAGAGCCTGCCCCAGCCGCTCCCCTGGGCGCTGTCGGGCGGTCTCGACGCCGGCAACGTCCGTGAAGCGGTGGGCGTTACCGGCGCGCGGCTGGTCGACGTCTCCTCCGGAGTCGAGAGCGCGCCCGGCGTCAAGGATGTTGCCAAGATCGCTGCATTCCTCCAAGCGGTGACGCAATGTTGAGGCTGTCCCCTGTCCGCATCGGATCTCGATGGCGTTGATCGCTTGCTCCAAGCCGGCGAACCCACGCGAACCCTGAGAGAGACATGACCGACACCGTCACCCTGCCCAATTCCCTGCGCAATCTTCCGGACGAGCGCGGACATTTCGGCCAGTTCGGCGGCCGCTTCGTCGCTGAGACGCTGATGCCGCTGATCCTCGACCTCGAGCGCGAGTATCGCGCGGCAAAGGCCGACGCCGCGTTCCAGGTCGAATTCGACGATCTGCTCGAACATTATGTCGGCCGCCCGAGCCCGCTCTATTATGCCGAGCGGCTGACCGAGGCGCTACGCGAGAGCGCCGCTCCGGGGATGGGCGCCAAAATCTATTTCAAGCGCGAGGAGCTGAACCACACCGGCGCGCACAAGATCAACAACTGCATCGGCCAGATCCTGCTCGCGATCCGCATGGGCAAGACGCGGATCATCGCCGAGACCGGCGCAGGCCAGCACGGCGTCGCCACCGCCACGGTCGCGGCACGCTTCGGCCTGCCCTGCACGATCTTCATGGGCGCCAAGGACGTCGAGCGGCAGAAGCCCAATGTCTTCCGCATGAAGCTGCTCGGCGCCGAGGTCCATCCGGTCACGAGCGGAGCCCAGACGCTCAAGGACGCGATGAACGAGGCGCTGCGTGACTGGGTCGCCAACGTCCACGATACTTTCTACATCATCGGCACCGCCGCGGGCCC
>DATLJJ010000269.1:0-4859 GCA_035538975.1 Sphingomonas sp.
TTCGGCGTGACCGAGAAGCCCGCGAGCCATGACGAGCTGCTGGCGGTGTTCGGCGATCTCGCCAGGAACGTGGAGGGCCGGCAGCCGCTGGTCGCGCTCGATCCCGGCGATCTCGTCCATGCCTCGCGCGTGGCTGCCGAGCTCGAAGGCGCGAAAATTCTCATCGTCGATGACGACATCCGAAACATCTACTCGCTCACGAGCGTTCTGGAGAACTATGGCGTCGAAGTTGTGCACGCCGAACGGGGCAAGGACGGCATTTTGATCCTGGAGCAGACTCCCGGCATCGATATCGCGCTGATCGATATCATGATGCCGGAGATGGACGGGTACGAGACGATGCAGCAGATCCGGCAGCGTCCTGCGCTCGCGGAGCTGCCGCTGATCGCAGTCACGGCCAAGGCGATGAAGGGCGACCGGCAGAAGTGCCTCGACGCGGGTGCGTCGGACTATATCGCCAAGCCGGTGGACATCGATCTGCTGCTGGCGCTGCTGCGCGTGTGGATCGCACGTTCTCGCGACGCGACGTTCCCGGGCATGTTGCTGACCGAGCGAAACTGAGGTGGGGATGAGCTCGAAGATGCCGTCGCGCCGATCTGCCGCGATTGCCCAGGTACCGCTGCGCGCGGTGGACGATGCGCCGCCCGAACGGGCGCGCGTGCTGGTCGTCGACGACGACGAACACAATCTGATCGCGATCACCAGCGTGCTCGAGGAAGTGGCCGAGGTCGTCGTTGCCAATTCGGGCGAGGAGGCGTTGCGCCAGCTCCTCAAGACCGAATTCGCGGTGATCCTGCTCGACGTGTTCATGCCCGGCATGGACGGCTACGAGACCGCGCAGATCATCCGCTCGCGCGAGCAGACGAAGCGCGTGCCGATCGTCTTCCTCTCGGCCGTGAACAAGGAAAGCCAGCACCTGCTGCGCGGCTATTCGATGGGCGCGGTCGACTATGTGTTCAAGCCGGTCGAGCCTACGGTGCTGCGCTCGAAGGTCGCAGTGTTCGTCGACCTGTTCACGATGCGGCGCGAGATCCAGCGCAAGGCCCTGCAGGAGCAGGCGCTGCTGGACGCCAATCTGCGCGCCAACGCCGAGCGGCTGCGCGCCGAACAGGAACTGCGCCTCGCCGAGCAGCGCCAGGCGGCGATCATCCAATCGCTGCCGATCATCCTTTACCTCGAGGAGATCAACGCCAACCCGCGCATCCCCAAATATGTGAGCGGCAATTTCACTCCGCTCACTGGTTTCGCGTTCGAGGAGCTCCAGCGCACGCCCACGCTCTGGGTCGAACGGCTGCATCCTGAGGATCGCGCCCGCGTGGTCGAGGCGCTCGCCGCACGCCCGCTCGGTCGCTCGCTGTCGGTCGAGTACCGCTGGCAGTGTGCCGACGGCGAGTACAAGCATTTCCTTGACCAGGCGGTGCTGCTGCGGGACGCGGCCGGCAATCCGGTCGAATATGCCGGCACGCTGCTCGACGTCACCGAGCGCAAGGAGCTTGAGAGCCAGCTGACCCAAGCGCGCAAGATGGACGCGATCGGCCAGCTCACCGGCGGCATCGCGCATGATTTCAACAATCTGCTCGCAGCGGTGCTCGGCGGGCTCGGAATGATCGAGCGGCGCCTGCCGCTCGACGACGAGCAGCGCAAGATCGTCGGCATGACGCGTCACGCCGCCGAGCAGGGGGCGGAGCTGATCAAGCATCTGCTCGCCTTCGCCCGCCGCCAGAAGCTCGAGCCTGCCGCGATCGAAATCTCGCGCCTCGCCACGTCGGTGACCGATCTGCTCGCGCATACGCTGGGCGGAATGGTCGAGCTGAAATGGGAATTGGGCGAGACGCTCGCGCCCGTCTATGCGGACTCCGCGCAGCTCGAGCTGGCGCTCATGAACCTGATCATCAACGCACGCGATGCGATGCCCGATGGCGGCGTCGTCACCGTCGCGGTCAGCAATCGCGAAGTGTCCGAGGGCGCGGCAAGCAAGGACCTGGTACCCGGCCAATATGTCGTGCTGGCCGTGGGCGACACCGGTTGCGGGATCGCTCCCGAGCTTCTGGAGCAGGTGCTCGAGCCTTTCTTCACCACCAAGTCGGTGGGCAAGGGCACGGGCCTCGGGCTCAGCATGGTCTATGGTTTCGCCAAGCAATCGGGCGGTGCGGTGCGGGTCGACAGCTCGGTCGGCGTCGGTACCTGCGTCGAGATGTGGCTGCCGCGCGCACCGGTCCTGCCGGCATCGGGCGAAGAGGAAGGGCTGCGGATCTCCAATCCGCTCACCGCTAGCGCCACGTTCCGCATCCTGCTGGTCGACGACCATGCCGGCGTGCGTGCCACCACCGCGGCGCTGCTCGAGGATCTGGGGCACAGCGTCCTCCACGCCATGGAAGGCGCGGAAGCGATCGAGCTGTTCCAGAAGGAACCGGACGCGTTCGACCTGCTCATCACCGACTATGCGATGCCGCGCATCTCGGGAGCCGAGCTGGTACGTCAGCTGCGTTTGGAGCGGCCCGAGATGCCCGCTCTGATCATCACCGGCTATGCCGAGCCCAACGCCGCCGCCCCCGATGCCGGCGATGTGCTGGTGCTCTCCAAGCCGTTCACGCCCGAGCAGCTCCACGCAGCGCTGCACGGCGCTGTCGAGCGTGGTCTGGGCGACACGCCGAAACGCCGCCGGCGCGCCTAGGATCGAAATCCGGCTCCCCTCCCTTCCGGGGAGGGGAGCAGGGTCCGCGTGCCTCAGCGCCCCTTGCGTTCCTCCGCGATGCGCAGGAGCCGCAGCACGTTGCCGCTCCACATCTTCTCGATGTCGGCGGACGAATAGCCCGCGGCGCGCAGTCGTTCGGTGACCTTCGGCAGCGCGTCGATATCCTCGAGTCCCTTGACGCCGCCGCCGCCGTCCCAGTCCGCGCCGAAGCAGACGTGGTCCACGCCCGCCACGTCGATCAGGTGCAGCACGAGCCGCATATAGGTTTCGAAATCGGCGTCCTGTACCGGCTGTGTGCGGTCTAGCTCGCGGATCTTCCGCACCACCTCGGCGCGTTCCGTGGGCGAGAGCGCAGCCATATTCTCTGCCTTGTCGGACAGCGCGTCGCGCTCGGGAGTCGAACGCATCGTGTTGAGATAGGCGGCATTGGCGCAGATCGCCCCGCCCGAGGCCGCCAGCTTGCGGATCCGTACGTCGTCCAGGTTGCGTGGATGATCGAAGATCGCCTTGGCGCCGCTGTGCGAGAGGATCACCGGTGTCTTGGACAGCGCGATCATCTGGTCGAGCACCGCGTCGGACGCATGGCTGGCGTCGAGCACCATGCCCAGCCGGTTCATCTCGGCCACCCATTCGCGGCCGAGCGGGCTGAGGCCATTCCATTTGGGCTTGTCGGTCGCCGAATCGGCGAACTGGTTGTTGCGGAAGTGCACCGGCGAGGCCATCCGCACGCCGCGGCGATAGAACTCGCCCAGCAGCGACAGGTCCTCGCCCAGCGGATAGCTGTTCTCGATGCTGATATAGCCGAAGCGCTTGCCCGCGCGGTCGATCCGCCGGGCGTCGCTTGCCTGCGTCGCCAGCGCGATCCGGTTGGGGAATTTGGCGAAGGTGGTTTGGATTTCGTCCAGCCGCTTGAAGGCGAACGCCTTGGCCGCGGTGTAGCCCTCGGGCGTCAGCGGACCTTGCGCGGTGTAGATGACGAAGAAGCCGCCATCGAGATCGCCTTCGTCCATGCGGCCGAGATCGACCTGCGCGAGATCGGTCTCGTAGCTGTGTCGCTCGCCGAAATTCCAGCCGGACTGGCCGAAATATGTGGGGGTATCGAGATGCGTGTCGAGCGTCAGCGTGCGCTGGTGCAGCGTCGCCTCTCCCTGCGGCGTGCTCGCATGCGTCGTGGCGCAGGCGGCGGTTGCGAGCAGGATCGGCAGGACGGCATATTTCATCGGGGCACCTCGGACGTGGGACGGCGTGAAGATGTAACGGTGGGGAAGCGATCGGGCGAGAGCAGGATGGCCGCCGACCTATGCGGTGACGTTATGGGCTGTTGGTGCATTGCGAATGCATAGCAATAGCGCAATTATTGCAACAGCTTGGCGTTATGCGTTGCCCTCCGCGGCATGGCGGCCGCGCCCCGAGAGGCTGCGGAAGGTGATGGACCAGCGCGGTTCGTCCATCGGCGCGATGCTGTGCTCCCATGCGTGTCGCGCTTCGCCCGAGAGGTGATAGGCCGAGCGCGGCGCCAGCGGCATCGTGAAACGGTCGAACCCGCCTTCCGCCCGCCGTCGGCGAAAGCGCATCGCAGCAGGGTTGCCCAGCGATACGCCGACGACATGCTCGAACACCGGGCGGTCGCGGTGCCAGCCGATCCCGGCGCCGGGGTCGTAGCGCGTCAGCAATACGTGCACGAGTGCCTCGGGCGCCAAACCCGCCAGCGCTGCCGCTTGCTCGCGCAGCGGATGCAGCCAGACGGGGATCGGTTCGGTTTCGCGGAAACTCGCGGCGTCGAAGTCGTAGCGCCAGCCGAAGCTCGCCGTCAGCCGCTTCCCCAGCCATCCCTGGAAACGGAACGGCGCGAGCCCCGATGCGTCGACGCGCTCGATCAGCCACCGTTCTTGTTCGGCAGTGATCAGCCCTGCCGAATAGACGAAGCCGGGCAACGAGGGCCCGCCGAACAGATCAGGCGCCAGCGACGTCATGACCGCAGCCGTCGGCGGGGTTCTGTTGCTGTATTGTTTCCTGGCGTAGAAACCTTCATGCTCTGATAGCTATTCGTCTGATTTACTAAACATTTTTGGGCCGATACCGGTTGCAACCGGCACCGTCTGCGCATAGCGGTTCACCCCGTGAAGGACGAAATGATTGCCACGGTCGACCGCGCTTCGGCTTT
>DATLJJ010000270.1:0-1934 GCA_035538975.1 Sphingomonas sp.
TGGTCTTCGGCGTGATCAAGCCGCTTCAGGCAGCAAGGGCGCAGGCGATCGCCGATATCCGCACCTATGAGACGCTCACGGCGCGTATCCGCGCCGCAGGTACGCTCAGCGCTACCCCCGCGCGGCACCGCCAGGGGCCGCCGCAGCAGGTGGCGACCTCCTCAGCGCAGGGCTTCGGCCTCACTGCCACGCCCGAGGCGATCCCCGGCGGCGTGCGCGTGACGGTGGTCGATGCCAGCTATGATTCGCTGATGGCGTGGCTCGCGGACCTGAGCGCGACGAGCGACCTGCGCGTCCGCCGCCTCTCCGTCCAGCGCCGCCCCACGCCGGGCCATGTCTCGGCAAGCGTGGATCTGGGCGTATGAGCGACGAACTGATCCTGGTCGAAGACGCGCCCGCACCGCGCACCTTGCCCTACAGCTTCGCGCGAAAGCACGGCGTGCTGCTGCGTGCGGGACCTGCGGGGCACGAATGCGTCCACCGCGCGGGGGCAGGGCTCGACGGGCTGCTCGAGGTACAGCGCATCGCCCCGGGCGTGCCGCTGGTCCGTGTCAGCGATGAGGCCTTCGATGCCGCGCTCAGCCAGTCGTACAGCGCGGGCGC
The DNA here is from genome assembly GCA_035538975.1 of Sphingomonas sp. Classification (GTDB taxonomy): domain Bacteria; phylum Pseudomonadota; class Alphaproteobacteria; order Sphingomonadales; family Sphingomonadaceae; genus Sphingomonas. Next base: position 604 of record DATLJJ010000270.1, read on the forward strand.
CGGCGCAGCCGCCGACTTCGACCTGGGCGACATGGACCTCGCCGCGCTCGCCGACAGCGCCGCCAGCGTCGACGACCTGCTCGACACGCGCGACGACGCGCCCGTCATCCGCCTGATCAACGCGCTGCTGCTCGAAGCGGTCAAGGAGGGCGCGTCGGACGTTCACATCGAGACGCAGGAAAAGCGCCTCGTCGTCCGCTTCCGCATCGACGGCGTGCTGCGTGACATGCTGGAGCCGCCGCGCGCGCTCGCGCCGCTGCTGGTCAGCCGCATCAAGGTGATGGCGAAGCTCGACATCGCGGAGCGCCGCATTCCGCAGGATGGTCGCGTGACGCTGCGCATCGGCGGGCACGACGTCGACGCCCGCGTCTCGACCATCCCGACCCAGCACGGCGAGCGCGTGGTGATGCGCCTGCTCGAAAAGGGCTCGCTGCGACTCGACCTCGAGTCGCTAGGCATGGGCGAAGAGGACCGGCAGGTCTTCGCGCGGCTGCTCGATCGTCCGCACGGCATGATGCTCGTCACCGGCCCGACCGGCTCGGGCAAGACGACCACGCTCTATTCGGCGCTCACCCGCCTCAACGACCGCAACCGCAACATCATGACGGTCGAGGATCCGATCGAATATGAGCTGGCGGGCGTGGCGCAAACGCAGGTCAATCCGCGCACCGACATGACCTTCGCCCGCGGCCTGCGCGCGATCCTGCGCCAGGACCCCGACGTGATCATGGTCGGCGAGATCCGCGACCAGGAAACCGCCGAAGTCGCGGTGCGGTCGGCGATGACGGGGCATTTCGTGCTCTCGACGCTCCACACCAATACCGCGATCGGTTCGGTCACGCGGCTGATCGACATGGGCGTCGAGCGCTACCTTCTCGCGCCGATGCTGGTGGGGCTGGTGGCGCAGCGGCTGGTACGCAAGCTCTGTCCCGAATGTCGCTGGGAGGACGAGGCGACCGAGGCGGACTCGCGGCTGCTCGGCGGCGTGCTCAAGCCCGGCAAGAGGATCTGGCGCCGCGGCGGCTGCGACTCCTGTCACGGCGAAGGCTATCGCGGCCGCGCGGGGCTCTACGAAGTCGTCGCGGTGGACGATCGGCTGCAGAAGCTGATCCACGACGGCGCCTCCGAGGCTGATCTGGAAAAAGCCGCACGCAAGACCAGCCCCAGCCTGCTCGAGGATGGCGTGGCCAAGATCCGCGAAGGGTTGACCACCGTCGACGAAGTCGCGCGCGTGGTGCAGGACGAGGGCTGATGCCGGCGTACGCCTATCGCGCCGCCGACCGCGCGGGAGCGGCGAAGCGGGGCATCATCGAGGCGTCGAGCCCGGCCGC
>DATLJJ010000271.1:0-5543 GCA_035538975.1 Sphingomonas sp.
CGGAGGGTTATCGATGCGGAAGTTGGGCGTTTTCCTGTTGGCAACCGTGGCGGCGGCGCTGCCTCTGGCGGCCGCGCACACCCAGACCGCACCGGCACCCTCGCCCCAGACCGCTCCCGCCCGGCAGCCGCTCTTCACCTACCAGGAAGTCATGGTGCCGATGCGCGACGGCGCCCGGCTCCAGACCGTGATCATGCGTCCTGTGGGCAAGGCAGGCAAGCTGCCGATCCTGCTCCAGCGCACGCCCTATGGCGTTCCCGAGGCCGCTCCCGCGAACATGCCGGCATCGTGGCGCTTCCTGATGGAGGACGGCTATATCGTCGTGTTCCAGAACATGCGCGGCCAGTTCAAGTCGGACGGCGACTTCACCATGTCGATGGCGCTCCGGCCCAAAGGCGACAAGGGCGTCGACGAAGCGACCGACGCCTATGACACGGTCGACTGGCTGGTGAAGAACGTCGCCGACAACAATGGCAAGGTCGGCATGATGGGCGTTTCCTACCCCGGCTATGCCTCCGCGGTGGCGCTGGCCAAGCCGCACGCTGCGCTCAAGGCCGTGAGCCCGCAGGCGGCATGGAACGACTGGTGGATCAACGACGACCTCCACCGCTACGGCGCGACGCGCCTCTCCTACGCCACCGACTGGCTGTTCAGCCTGCAGAACAACGATCAGGGCGAAGACTTCGACTACGGCGGCAAGGCGCCGATCGATACCTATGACTGGTTTCTCAAGCTCGGCCCCGTCGAGAACCTCGACAAGCTCTACTTCAAGGGCAGCGTGCCGCGGCTGACCGAGGTCATCGAGCACCCCGACTACGACGATTTCTGGAAGCGCCAGCGCTGGACCGAGCAGCTCGGCCGCACCACCGTGCCGACGCTCCACGTCGCCGGCTTCTGGGACCAGGAGGACCCACTGGGCACCTGGAAGATCTACGAGAAGATGGAGAGCCAGGACCCGAGCGGACTCAACATGATCGTGGCCGGCCCGTGGGCGCACGGTACCTGGCATTCGAACGTCGACAAGGTCGGCAACGTGCCGATCGGGCGCGACGCCGGCATCGAGTTCATGCGCGACATCGAAGCGCCCTTCTTCGCGCACTGGCTGCACGGCAAGTCCGGCCAGCCGAATTTCGAGGCGAAGATGTTCCAGAGCGGCTCGTGGGAGTGGAAGACCTATCCCAAATGGCCCGCGCCGGGTGCGACCGCGACCAATCTCTACCTTCAGCCGGACGGCAGCCTGTCCTTCACCGCGCCTGCGGACAGCGGCTGCCGCGAATATGTCTCGGACCCGGCGAACCCGGTGCCGTTCCGCGAGCGGCCGATCTCGCGTACCTATCCCTCGCTCGAATGGCGCTGGTGGGAAGCCGCCGACCAGCGCTTCGTCGATCACCGCCCCGACGTGCTGAGCTATGTCAGCGAGCCGCTGACCGAGGATCTGACCGTCACCGGCGAGATCGCGGCGAAACTGATGGCCTCGACCTCCGGCACCGACAGCGACTTCGTGGTCAAGCTGATCGACGTGCTGCCCGATGATTTCGAGCCGATCCGGCGCGGCGCGCTCGGCGATTATACGAGGACGCTCAACGGCTATCAGTTCCCGATCGCAATGGAGGTGCGCCGCGGCCGCTATCTCGCGGACCCCGCGCGCGCGACGCCGCTCACTCCGGACAAGGTGATCGCCTGGGATGTGCCGCTGCGCAGCCACGATCATGTCTTCAAGAAGGGCCACCGGATCATGGTCCAGGTCCAGTCGAGCTGGTTCCCGGTGATCGATCGTAACCCGCAGAAGTTCGTGCCCAACATCTACAAGGCGAAGAGCGAGGACTTCGTGAAGGCGACCCAGCGCGTGTGCGCCGGATCGATGGTGACGCTTCCGGTGATGAAGTAGCGGCCGGCGGAAGGAAACTCCTGATCCTCCCCCGCCAAGGGAGGTGGCGCGAAGCGTGACGGAGGGGGAGGATGCCAGAACGCCGGCGTCGCTTACCTCCCCTTCGTCATCCGCCGCTCACGCGGCGGCTGCCCCCTGGCGGGGGAGGATTGAGCCGCGATCCCCGAACTCAGCTGTCCTCCAAAAACGGCGCCGCGACCTCCGCCGGCACGCGGAGCAGCCGGCCGGTGGCCCGGTCGAGGATCGCCCACGTGGTCTTGGCCTCGACGCGCACCTTCCCGTCGGCGCCCGTGAAGCGCATGTACCGATCGAAGCGGGCGCCCCGCGGCGGGTCGCTCACCCAGGTCTCGGCGGTCACGGTCTCGCCCTCGGAGACATTGCCGCGATAGTCGATCTCGTGGCGTGTCACGACCCAGATATAGGCATCGCGGTGCTCGGGCGGCGCCACCGCCTCCCAATGCGCGACCGCGACGTCCTGGATCCACTTCACCCAGACGGCATTGTTGACGTGGCCGAGCACGTCGATGTCTTCAGGGCCGGCAGTGATCGACGTGGTGTAACGCGCCATCCTATCGAGTCGCCGTGCAGCCGATCGGCCGCCTTCCCTGCTGCGTGAAGGTCACATTGTCCCCTTTGCCGCGCAGCGTGAAGCCGCCGCCGACGAAGAGCGTGCCCGAAGCCACTCGCTGCTGACGCAGGGTCGCGACCGCGCGGCCGCTGCGGAAGACCGTGATCTGCTCGCTCCCGGGGTCGTAACGCGTGGCGAGCCGTCCGCCGTCGGTGCAGCGGAAGCGCCGGTTGATCGCCGCCGCGGTGGGCGTTGGTGAGGGCGCAGGTGTCGCCTCGCCCGGCCGCGGCTTGAGGTCGGAGCTGTGGATGCGCCAGCTCCGCTGCTCGGCGGTCGCGCCGGGAATGTCGCCTGCGCGATGAAGCGTCATCGATCCGCGCATGTTGAATTCGCGGTTGCCCTCGCGCAGCCGCCCATAGACCTGCACCGGTACGGTCACGTAGCGTTGCCCTGCGCCCGCATCGATCCGGCCGGGCGCGCCGATATTGGCGTGATATTCGGCATAGCGCCGGAAGCTCGCTGCAAATTCATCGGCGCTCATCCCCGAGGCGCGGCCGCCGTCCGACCACAGGGCCCACGCCTGGCGGTACCGCCCCGATTCGATCAGCGCGAAATATTGCTGCACGACCTGCGCGGCGCCTTGCGCGCTACCAGGATCGATCGGCCCTTCGGCGACGGGCGTCATGTCGTTGTCGAGACCACCGGGTTCACCGGGGGCCGGTGGGTTGAGAGGCGCAGGAGCCGCGGGCGTCTCCGTGGGCGCAGGTTCAGGCTCCTCCTGGTTGGCGGCGAACGCGGCGTCGTTCGCCACTTCTCCATTGTCCGTGGCAGGCTGCTGGTTGCACGCTGCGAGCACGCAGGCAGCGGCGAGTGCGAAGGCGGTACGCATGAGCTTCCTCACCATTCGTTCGGGAACGTAACAAACGCTGCCACGGACGGGTGCGTTCCTCAATCCTCCAGCGGCCGAAGCCCGACGAAGCCCAGCCGGGTGACCCCGGCGCGCTTCACCTGCGCCAGCACCGAATCGAAGCGTTCGTAGCGCGCCTCCGGATCGGTGTTCATGTGGAGAACGCCCGCAGGATCGGCGCCGACCTGCGCCAGCCGCGCGGGCAGTTGCGCCTCGGCGATCGGCGCGCCGTCCCAGTAGAGCGCCCCGGTGCGGTCGATCGCGAGCTGGTGTGGCGTCTCGGGCGTCGTCGTGCTGCGGCCGACGGGCAGGTCGACCGGCAGCTTGTGGCTCGCGATGGGGATGCTCAGGATCATCACGATCAGCAGCACCAGCATCACGTCGATGAAGGGCGTGACGTTGATCGCGCTGAAGGGAACAGGCTCGGCGACACGGACGTGCTTGACCATGGCATTTCTCCCCGTCGTGATGATGTACCATATCACTTGCCAAAGCGATGGCCAGCGAAGATTGCATCCGATCGGTGCCGCACTATGTTGACCGGCCCCGGGTGCATGTGGCACTCGGCACGCCGCTGGGCGGGTATAGCACAATGGTAGTGCAGCAGCCTTCCAAGCTGAATACACGGGTTCGATTCCCGTTACCCGCTCCAGCCGCTCAAGCCCTTCGCTTTTCTATGACAGACGCATCCCCCCTCGCACTGTACGTGCACTGGCCCTTCTGCGTCTCCAAATGCCCTTATTGCGACTTCAACAGCCATGTCCGCGAGTCGGTCGATCAACAGGCATGGCGCGCCGCGATGCTCGCGGATCTGGCGCATGAGGCGGCGGCGCTGCCGGGGCGAAGGCTGGGGTCTATCTTCTTCGGCGGCGGCACGCCCTCGCTGATGCCGCCCGAGACCGTGGCGGCGGTGATCGAGGCTGCCGAACGCCACTGGGGCTTCGAACCGGGCATCGAGATCACGCTCGAGGCGAATCCCTCTTCGGTCGAGGCCGCGCGCTTCGCCGATCTCGCGTCGGCGGGCGTGAACCGTGTCTCGCTGGGGCTGCAGGCGCTCGACGACGACGCGCTGGTCTTCCTCGGCCGCGCGCACGGCGTCGACGAGGGGCTGGGCGCACTGGAGACCGCGCAGGCCGCCTTCGGCCGGGTGAGCTTCGACCTGATCTACGCCCGCCCCGACCAGACGCTCGCCGGCTGGACCGCCGAGCTGGAGCGCGCGATCGGCTTCGGGACCGAGCATCTCTCGCTCTACCAGCTCACGATCGAGCCCGGCACGCGCTTCGCCACCTTGTTCGAGAAGGGCGAGCTACAGGCCTATGATCCGGACGCCGCCGCCGATCTGTTCGAGGCGACGCGGGCGATCACTGCAGCCGCGGGCCTGCCGGCCTATGAGATTTCGAATCACGCGCGCCCGGGTGCCGAGAGCCGGCACAACCTGACCTATTGGCGCTACGGCGATTATGCCGGCGTCGGCCCGGGCGCGCACGGCCGGCGCGCCGGGCTCGCGACGCTCCGGCGAAAGAAGCCCGAGAACTGGATCGCAGCGATCGACCGCAACGGCCATGGCATCGAGCGCGAGGATGCGCTGGCACCGCAGGAACAGGCCGTCGAAGCGCTGCTGATGGGCCTCAGGCTCGGCGAAGGCGTCGACCTCGCACGCATCGAAGCCTTGACCCATACCCCGCTACCGCTCGACGCGCGGGCGCTGGAGCAGCTCGAAGCGCAGGGGCTCGCATCGCGCACCGGCCGCCGCCTGGCCGTCACCGAAACCGGCATGCCCGTGCTCGAAGCGATCCTGCGCGAACTGGTGCTGGCTTAGGAGGCCTCTCCCGCAAGCGAGAGAGGGTCAGGGCCTATTTCCCCTCGAAATTGGCCGGCGCGGGCGACACCGTTATGGTCGTCCCGCCCTTGATCTCCTGCACCTCCAGCGCACGCTCGGCCACGCCGTCGCGGCCGAAGCGGAATGCACCGTCGAGTCCCGCGAAACCGTCGGTATCGGTCAGCCGCCGCTCGGGGAACTCGGTGCCCGGCCGCCAGTCGCGCGCGATGCGGACGGTGAGCAGCACTGCGTCATAGCCGAGCGTCGAGAGCCGGTAGGGCGCCGCACCGAATCGGGCGCGATACCGCGTCGCATACTGGCGATAATAGCGGTTGGGCACGCTCGCGAACCATGCACCGTT
>DATLJJ010000272.1:0-4183 GCA_035538975.1 Sphingomonas sp.
TGGGCGCGGGCGAGGGGCTGGGCGAAGGGCTGGGCGAAGTCGGGGGCGGAGAGGTGACGATCCCGCCGCCGCCACTGCCGCCACCGCCACCCCCGCCGCTGCACGCAGCCGCGAGTGCACATACCGACGCCATCGCCGGCACAGTCCAACAACGCTTCATGATCGCCCCCCAGTTTCGCCAAGGGCTAGCGAGCGAACCGCCTGCCGGTCAATTGGAATATCGGGCGTTTGCCCGCGCGATCCGCATGAATTGAGGCCTCGATGGCGAAAAAGTAAAAGGCCCGTCGCCCGGGGGAGCGGCGGGCCTTCTCTTTCGTGGTTCCGATGATCAGCCGAAGAAGATGTCGCCGAGCTGGATCGTGTCGCCCTGGGATACGATCGCGAGGTCGGCGGTGCCGTTGTGGTCGGTGTCGACGAAGATCGTCTTGCCGCTGACGATGAGCGCCGAGGCGTCGACGTGCAGCGCGCTCAGATCGAGCCTGTCCTCGCCGCTATGGAAGTCGAGGATCGTGTCGGTGAAGCCCTTCTGGCCGATCACGAAAATGTCCGCGCCGGCGCCGCCGGTGTAGCGGTCGCTGCCCGCGCCGCCGTCGAGCCGGTTGGCCAGCTCGTTGCCGAACAGTTGGTCGTTGCCCTTGCCGGTGACGCCGTCCTCGATGTCGGTGCCATAGGCGATGCCGATGTTCTCGGACAGGAAGCCGGGATTCGACGTCTGGCCGGCGTAGATCGCGTCCCACTGCGCCTGGGTGAAGTTCACGCCCCACACCGCATTGAGCACCGCGGCGTCGCCGTTGGTGTAGCCGCTGCTGAACGCGCCGTCGTTGAGGTCGAGGATCGAGTTGGCATCGAACCCGCTCAGGTCGAGCGTGTCGTGACCGCCGGCGTCGTAGATCGTCAGGAACGGGTTCTCGTTGACCGTGAAGTCGAACACCGCGCGGTCGGCGGTCGCGTGGAAGCCGTAGGTGGTGTCGCCGGTGCGCGTGGTGAGATCGGCGCCGTACATTTCCTGCACTGCGGCGATATCGTGCACCATCGGTGTCTGCGGAGTCTGGTAATAGCCGCCCGTCTCCCAGTTCACATAGCCGCGCGCGCCGGTGCTGGCGTGCGAGAAGTACGACATGATCGTGTATTGATAGCTGTCCTGAAAATAGAAGGCGTCGCCGGCATAGGTGATCGGATCGGGGACGCCGTCACCGTCATTGTCGTCGCTGGCGTTGTAATCGCCCGGGTGCGACAGGCCGATGGCATGGCCGATCTCGTGCGTGAGCGTGGTCTGGCCATAGCCGCCGTAGTGCAGGTCGAAATTGTCGAACTGGTCCTGGTTGACGAAGACGTCGCCCTGGATCTTCGCCTCCTTGCCGTGCCCGCCGCGATAGAAGGGCGTGAACGCCGCAGCCTGGCCGGGGCCGGTGTTGGTGTTCATGAAGCTGATGTCGGCTGCGCCGCGCCCGTTCTTCTCGACGAAGTGCGGCGCGATCAGGTCGTCCCACAGCTGGAGCGAGTCACGCGCGGCCGCGCGCTGCTCGGCGGTGAAGGGCGTGAAGCCGGCGGTATAGTCGCCCAGGACGTCCTTGTACTTGGGCGAGTTGTAGAGCCCGCTCGGGTCCTTATCGAGGAAAGTGTAGGTGATCTGGCCATTGGGGCCGACGTTCCAGATCGCGCCGGTGCGGTTGAGGTTCGCCGCCGCCTGCTCGACCGTGTAGATGGTCTTGCCGTTGTAGGCGGTGCCGGTCGCGTCGGGCGGAAGATAGCGAAGGTCCGCGGGTTCGGTGAGATTGCCGGTAATTTGCAGGTCGGTATCCAGGGCTTCGATACGTTGCACATCTGCCTCCCGTCATTCGGGACTCGTGGGGCGAATCGTCCGCCACCGCGGTCCAATGCCGCGAAGGTTCAGGAGGTCGGAGCCCAAGTCAAAATAATTCGGGGATTTCCGGACGTTGGCGCACATGGGGCCAAGGGTGTATGGGCCCCGCCATGACCGAGGAACAACTCGCCGCGCAAGTCGACCGCTTCTACGCCAAAGTGCGCGAGGACGCAGTGCTGGGCCCGATCTTCAACGGTGCGATCGACGACTGGCCGCACCACCTCGTCAGGCTTCAGGCCTTCTGGTCCTCGGTGATGCTCACCAGCGGGCGTTACCGTGGCAGTCCCATGGCGGCGCATCTCAAGCACCGCGAGCAGATCGCGCCCGAAATGTTCGAGCGCTGGCTCGCCCTGTGGCGCGAGACCGCGGACCAGGTGTTCGACAAGGAGGATGCCGACGCGATCGTCGGCAAGGCCGAGCGGATCGCCGAGAGTCTCGGGCTGGCGCTGTTCTTCCGCGTCTGACCAACAGCCGAAGCAATCGGCACGAACAGCCAAGAACAGGACGTGCCGGAACGGCGCGCTTTATTGCGCCCGAGCGGTCAGCCGCCGTTCAGCGGGGCAGGCGGAAGCTGCGCGGACAAGAAACGGGAGGGATGGGCAATGGACTGGAAGCGCGCGTTGCGGCTGGGAACGATGGGCGGGGCGATGGCGCTCTCGGCCTGTACCATGGCCGACTATGGCGACGGCTATGGTCCCGCGCTCTACGATCCGGTTCCGCCGCCCGCGGCCTATACCGCCCAGGAGGCGCCCGACGCCTATGCCTATATCGACCGGGCGGATTCGCTGTGGGAGGCGATCGGCAATGCGCCGCCCGACCACAGTTTCGCCTTCGAGGGCAGCGAGCCCTGGGCGTGGGAGACCGAGGCCGGCTTCCGCATCGTGGTCGAGGACGGGCCCGAGGGAATCCGCAGCTATTATTTCGAGCCGGGCGCGGACGGGCCGTTCCTCGCGGTCGAGCCCGGTCACAGCTACGGCTATGAGGGCGACGCCGTGGCCGTGGTCTACGGCCCCGACGGCGGCGCCTTGCCGCGTGCGGAGGGCGAGGCGTTCCTCGACGAGGCGATGATGCTCTTCGCCCGCGCGCGGCGGATCGGTGCGGCGATGGCGGGAGGGCAGTGGGAGCCCGTCGATACCAGCGCCTGGATGGACGCCAGCCCGCTGATCTTCTCGGGCTTCATCCAGCTGTGGGACGAGGGCCGCCAGCGCTATCCGGGCTGGCGCCACCATCGCGAGCGGACGCGTGACCAGGAATGGCGGCGTCGGCTCGAGGCGGAGCAGCTTCGCCGGCGCGGACTCGCCGAAGCCTTCCGGCGCTGGCGCTCGGGCGGCTTCCAGGGTCCGCCCCCGGGCGGCGGCCGCTGGCGCAGGCCCGGCGAGCATCGTCCGGGCGCCGGCCGCCCGCACCGCCCGGGCGTTCCGCCCGCGGCAGGAACGCCGCAGCCTCCGCGGCCCGGCGTCAACCGGCCCGATCGGCCGCGGCCCGGTGCAGGCTGGTCCCGCCGGCCTGACCGGCGCCCTGATGCGCCGGCCGGCACCGACACGTCTACGCCGCAGCAGCCGCAGCCGGGCGCAGGTCGCCCGGGACGTCCCGGCTGGCCGCGCCGCCCGGATCGCCGTCCCGAACCTTCCACCGACCCGGCGACGGGCGCGCCTCAGCCGCCCGTGACACGGCCGGAGGCGGGACGTCCGCGCGGGCCCGGGCGCGAAGGCTGGCGGCAGCGCCCGCGATCCGAGGGCGATGGCGGCACCACGCCCGCATCGCGTCCCGAGCGGCCGCAGACTCCGTCCGGATGGCGCCGCGGGCGTCCCGATTCCGGGAACCCCGGCGGCGGGTGGCGCCGGCCCGATCGCCCGGCTCCGGCCACCAGTGCCAGCCCGCAGCCGCGTCCGAACTATTCGCCTCCGCCGCGCCAGGAACCCCGCTCGGCGCCCGCTCCGCGCTCCTCGCCTCCGCCGCGCTCGGCACCCTCGCCGCGGTCGTCCAAGCTGCCGTCGATCGAAAACGATCCGAACTGAGCTAGCCGCGGCGGAACGGGATCAGCGTCTCATATTGCGCGAGCGGCGGGGCGCCCGCGATCTGCGCGCCGTGGCGCAGCAGGAAGGCGTGGCGGACGATCTCGGCCTGCTGCTCGAGGCCGTATTTCTCGAACGCGCGGCCGGGCTGGAGCGCATAGGCGTAGCGGCAGAAGGGATGGCGCCTGATCGGCAGGAAGATGCCCTTCTGGTGCTGCCAGACGTGCACCATCTCGTGGACGAACAGTCCCTGCACGCCCAGCGGCGCGCAGCTGAAGTCGTCGTGGTAGATGCCGCTCTTCGG
>DATLJJ010000273.1:0-2399 GCA_035538975.1 Sphingomonas sp.
CAGGATCGGGCCGAAGACCTCCTCGGTGAGCTGGCCGGCGTCCTCCAGCTCGAAAATGTGCGGCGCGACGAAGCAGCCGTCCGGTGCCTCGCCTGCGAAGTGCAGCCGCGCCTCGCGCTTCATCCGCGCGATGTGCGCATCGAGGCGCTGCTTGGCGTCCTCGTCGATCACCGGGCCGACATGGGTTGCGACGTCGGAGGGATCGCCGATCTTCAACTCGCGCGCGGCGCCCGCGATCATCTCGATCATGCGATCGGCGACATCCTCCTGCACGAACAGGAGCCGCAGCGCCGAGCAGCGCTGGCCGGCGGAGCGGAAGGCGGACGTCACGACGTCGTCGGCGACCTGCTCCGGCAGTGCGGTCGCATCCGCGATCATGGCGTTGATGCCGCCGGTCTCGGCGATCAGCGGAACGATCGGCCCGTTCTTCGCGGCGAGGGTCCGGTTGATGTTGCGGGCCACCTCGGTCGAGCCGGTGAAGACGACACCGGCGACCTCGGGGTGTGCGGCGAGCAGGCCGCCGATGCGGCCGTCACCGGGGACGAGATGCAGTGCGCTCTCGGGAATGCCGGCCTCGTGCAGCAGCGCCACCGCCTCGCGCGCGATGCGCGGCGTCTGCTCGGCCGGTTTTGCCACGACGCTGTTGCCGGCCATCAGCGCCGCGCTGACCTGCCCCAGGAAAATCGCCAGCGGAAAATTCCACGGCGAGATTGCAACGAACACGCCGCGCCCACGCATTGCGAGCGTGTTGCTCTCGCCGGTCGGACCCGGCATGGCGATTTCGCTGCCGAACAGCTTGCGGCCCTGCGCAGCATAATAGCGGCAGAAGTCCACGGTTTCGCGCAGTTCCGAGAGCGCATCGTCGAGCGTCTTGCCGCCCTCGCATTGGAGCAACGCGATGAAATGAGCGCCACGGCTTTCCAGCAGATGCGCGGCCCGCTGCAGCGCCGCCGCGCGCGCGGCTGCCGGGGTTCGGCTCCAGGCGGCAAAGCCGGCGCGCGCTGCGGTCACCGCCGCATTGGCCTGGTCCGGCGTTGCGTCCACGACGGGCTTGAGGTCGGCGACCTCGGCCTTCACATCGGCCAGCAGCTGATCGAGGGCGGCGCGCTCACCAAATTCGACACCGCGCGAATTGCGCCGCTCCGGCGCGAAGAGATCGCCGGGCAGCGGAATCTTGGGATGGGCCGCCGCCTGCGGCCGGCCGATCGCGTCCGCCGGGCGCTGCAGCAGCACCGAGACCGGGACGCGATAATCGGCGGCCTGGGCCACAAAGGACGAGTTCGCGCCATTTTCCAGGAGACGCCGCACGAGATAAGCGAGCAGATCGCGATGGCTGCCGACGGGCGCATAGGTGCGGTAGGCGATGTCAGGATAGTCTGTTGCCAGTTGCTCGTAGAGGGCTTCGCCCATGCCGTGCAGGCGCTGGAACTCGAAGCCGCCGCTGCCCGCGGCGAGCTCGAGCACGGTCGCAACCGTCAGCGCGTTGTGGGTGGCGAATTGCGGGAAGATGCGCGGCCGCAGGGCCAGCAGCTTCGTCGCGCAGGCGACGTAGTTGAGATCGGTCATCGCCTTGCGCGTGAACACAGGATAGCCTTCGAGCCCGCGCTCCTGCGCGCGCTTGATCTCGGTGTCCCAATAGGCGCCCTTGACGAGCCGCACCATCAGCTTGCGGTCATGCGCGCGCGCGAGTTCGTCCACATAGTCGATCACCGCACCGGCGCGTTTCTGATAGGCCTGGATGGCGAGGCCAAATCCGTCCCAGCCGGCGAGCGACGGATCGGCGAGCGTCACCGCGATCACGTCGAGCGACAGCTCCAGCCGGTCGGCCTCCTCGGCATCGACGGTGAAGTTGAGGTCGTGCGCCTTGGCCCGCCGGGCGAGGTCCAGCAGCAGGGGCACCAGCTCGATCATCACGCGTTTCCGGCTGATCGCCTCGAAGCGCGGATGCAACGCCGAGAGCTTGACCGAGATGCCGGGCCGGTCGGGCAGAGGACGGTTGCCGGCGGCCTTGCCGATCGTGTCGATCGCGCTGGCGTAGGCATCGAAATAGCGCGTTGCGTCGGCAGCCGTGCGCGCCCCTTCGCCGAGCATGTCGAAGGAATAGCGCGGCTTCTGCCCGGAGCGCGGACGGCCCCGCTCCAGCGCCTGCTCGATGGTCTCGCCGAGCACGAAATGATTCCCCATCAGCCGCATCGCCTGCCGCGTGGCGGTGCGCACCGCGGGCGCACCGAGCCGCTTGACGAGGCGGCCGATGGTGCCGTCGGGCGTCTCGCCCGGCTGGATCACCCGCGCCGACAGGCCGAGCGCCCAGGCCGAGGCGTTGACCAGGAACGCCGTGGACTTGGTTTCGTGATGGATGAAATCGCCCTCGCCGAGCTTGTCCTCGATGAACTGGTCCG
>DATLJJ010000274.1:0-2499 GCA_035538975.1 Sphingomonas sp.
TCGCAGGAGAAATAGTCGGCATCCGCGAACTCGTAGAATGGAAGCAGCCGCGCCACCCGGCGCGACATCTTGGAATGCCCGGCAAGCGAGCGGTGCTTGGCGCGGGACAATTCGACCCGCGCCTTGAGCTTCGGGAGGACGGCGGCAGCGGACGCTGCGGCGGCCACGGACATCGAGAGAATCGGGAGTGTCGTTTCCATGACAACAAGCGCTAACCCTGTGAGCTGACAGATTCATGACAGTCAAAGCCCTCATCGCCTCTTTCACCCAGCAGGAAGACCTCAACTTCCTGTTGACCAACCGCATCCCGCGCGCGGCCCTGACCCGCTTCATGGGCTGGTTCTCCAAGATCGAGAATCCCCTGGTGAGGGATTTCTCGATCGCGCTGTGGAAGCTGTTCTCCGACCTCGATCTGTCGGAGGCGCGCAAGACGCATTTCAGGAGTCTGCACGACTGCTTCACCCGGGAGCTCAGGCCGGGCCTGCGCCCGTTCGATCCGGATCCTGCCGTTGTTGCCAGTCCCTCGGACGGCATCGTCGGCGCTCACGGGAGGATCGCGGATACCGAGCTGTTCCAGGTCAAGGGCGCGCCGTATTCGCTGCTGGATCTGCTCGGCGATTCCGCTCTGGTCGACCAGCACCGCAACGGCTCGTTCGTCACGCTGCGGCTGACCTCCAGCATGTATCATCGTTTCCATGCGCCCTATGACGCGCACATCGAACGCGTCACGCTGATTCATGGCGACGTCTGGAACGTCAATCCGATCGCGCTCAAGCGCGTCGAGCGGCTGTTCTGCAAGAACGAGCGCGCGGTGATCCGCACGCGTCTGTCGACCGGCGAAGCCGTGACGCTGGTGCCGGTCGCGGCGATCCTGGTCGCGAGCATCCGCCTGCATTTTCTCGACGTGGTCCTGAACGCGCAGACGCGCGGCCCGGTCAATTTTCCCTGCGACGTGAACGTGACCAAAGGCGAGGAGCTCGGCTGGTTCGAGCACGGCTCGACCATCATCATCCTGGCGCCCGGCGATTTCGCCTTCTGCGACGGGATCGCAGAAGGAACGCGCATCCGCGCAGGCCAGGCGCTGCTCAGAAGAAAGTAGCCTTCAATCCGTCGTCCCCGCGGTCTATATCATCCCGCGGGGACGACCATACTGGATATGAGCGATGGCACGGGCGCCGGTCATGGCGGCGGGCGGTATTGTGTTGCGGCGGGGCCCTCAGCCGCTGATCGCGATCGTGCGCCAGCGCAAGCGCAACGAATGGGTCCTGCCCAAGGGCAAGCTCGACGACGGCGAGACGCCGAAGGAAGCCGCGCACCGCGAGGTACTGGAGGAAACGGGCCACGACGTTGCCGTGCACGAATTTCTGGGCACGCTCGCCTATCAATCCGGCGGGCGCTCCAAGGTCGTGCATTTCTGGCGGATGGAGGCTGGCGATGGGCCGGTCCGCAAGCTGATGAACGACATCAAGGCGGTCGACTGGCTGGGATTGGACGATGCGATCGCGCGGCTGTCGCGGGAATACGAACGCGCGTTCCTCTACCAGGTTGGCCCGATCGCGCTCGCGGCGGCGGGGCTGGCATCGCCGCTCCCCGACGCGGCGCAAGCGGCCGACGGCATTGGTACGGCCTTGCAGACGCTGACGCCGGCTGAAGTCGCGTCGGTCGATCAGCTACGACACGGTCTGCTTCAAAAAGTGAAGGCGTGGTTGCGCGGCGAGGCGTGAGCGAACCCATTGTGGCGCCCGGCTCGACGCGCTCCGCGCGTCAACTCACGCGCTTCCAGGTCTGGCCGCCGCAGAACATGCCGCCGAAGGCGCAGCCCTGCACGCGCATCGCGTTCGGGCCCTTCATCGAGATCGTCGAGTCGTAGTTGCGGCCGGAATTGGGATCGCGAATGCGGCCGCTCCACTTCGAGCCCGCGGGCCTCATGTTGATCAGGATGCGCTCATTGGTCTTCTCGGCGTAACCGCAGAGATTGGGGCCGCACTGTTCGACGCGGACGTTGCCCTTGTTCTCTTCGGTCGCCCACAGGCCGACCGGGGAGTTCGCTGCTGCCGCGGGCGCGGCGGCCACCGGGGCCGGAGCGGAAGCCGCGGCCACGGGAGCGGGCGCGGCGACGGGGGCAGGCGCAGCAGCGGGCGCGGGCTGCGTGTTGACGACGGCGGCTGGGGGAGCGGCGGCGACGGCTCCGGCCGGGGCAGCGGGCGTGGTTACGGCCGGTGCGGCGGGCGCGGTCGACTGCACCGGCTGCTGCTGCACTGGAGCCGGAGCGGGCTGCGCCGTGGTGGGCGCCGGCGCGGGCGTGGTGTCGACGTCATCGTCCTTGGAGCCGCCGAGGCCCTTGAGGTTGATGTTGTTCAGCTTGATCGGCTTGTCCGAAAGGCCCGGCGCCACGATAGTCACGCAATCGAGCGAGGCGCAATTGCGCGGCGTCTCGATGCGGATGCGCTGCCCCTCGATCTGGAACGAGATCGAATTGCCCGCATGCGCGGCAGCAGT
>DATLJJ010000275.1:0-1513 GCA_035538975.1 Sphingomonas sp.
TGGTCATCAGGATCGGGCGCAGGCGGATGCGCGCGGCTTCGAGCGCGGCGTCGATGATGCGCGCGCCGCGCTTCTCGGCCTGCTCGGCGAACTCGATCATCAGGATCGCATTCTTGGCCGCGAGGCCCATGGTCGTGAGCAGCCCGATCTGCAGATACACGTCGTTCTCCAGCCCGCGCAGCGTGACTGCGAACACCGCGCCCACCAGCCCGAGCGGGATGACCAGCAGCACCGCGGCGGGCACCGACCAGCTCTCGTAGAGCGCGGCGAGGCACAGGAACACGACGAGCAGGGATACCGCGTAGAGATAGGGCGCCTGACCCGAGGACAGCCGCTCCTGAAACGACAGACCCGACCAGGCGACGGTGGTGCCGGGGATTTGCGCGGCGAGCTCCTCCATCCGCCGCATCGCCTCGCCCGAGCTGGTGCCAGGCGCCGCCTGGCCCTGGATCTCGAACGAAGGAATGCCCTGGAAGCGCGACATGGTGGTCGGCGCAGTCGCCCAGCTCGTCTGCGCGAAGGACGAGAAGGGCGCCATCTCGCCGTCGCGGCTGCGGACGAACCACTCGTTGATGTTCTCGGGCGAGGCGCGGAACTGCGCGTCACCCTGCACATAGACGCGCTTGACGCGGCCGCGGTCGATGAAGTCGTTGACGTAGCGGCCGCCCCAGGCGGTCGACAGCGTCGAGTTGACGTCGCCCTGGCTCAGTCCGAGCGCCGCGAGCCTCTGCTGGTCGATGTCGACCTTGAGCGTCGCCACGTCGGGAAGGTCCGAAAGCCGGACCTGCGAGAGCAGGGGATCATTGTTGGCCGCGGCGACCAGCTTGTCGCGCGCAGCGAGGAAATCCGCCCGCGACATGCCGCTCGAGTTCTGGAACTGCATGGTGAAGCCGCTCGACTGGCCGAGCCCGCGGATCGCCGGGGGCACGAGCGCGAAGACCTGTGCGTCGCGCAGGTTGCGGAAGGCGCCTGCCGCGCGCTGCACGATCGCGTCCGCGCCGTTCTCCTTGCCGTGCCGCTCGGACCAGGGCGCGAGGTTGATGAAGCCCTGTCCGGTGTTCTGCCCGCTGACGCCACCGCCGCCGCCGCCGGCGACGGTGAACATGGTGGCGGTGTTCTTGCCTTCCTGCTCGGTGAAGTAGCGCTCGACCGCTCGCTGCACTTCCAGCGTGCGGCTCTGGGTCGCGCCGGCGGGCAGGCGGAACTGCACCGATGCCGCGCCCTGGTCCTCGGTCGGCAGGAAGCCGGTGGGCAGCCGCGTGAACAGCGCCACGAGCAGCGCGCACACGAGCAGGTAGATCAGCAGGAAGAGCCATTTCCGGTCGACCACGGTGCTCACCGTGCGCGTGTAGCGCTGGACGCCCCGGTCGAAGTTGGTGTTGAAGCCGTCGCGGGCCCGCGCGAAGAAACGACCGACCGCGGGGAAGCGGCGCTCGACCCAGCCGTTGTGCTCCTGGCTCTTCTTCTTGAGCAAGGTCGCGGTGAGCGCGGGCGTGAGGATCAGCGCGACCAT
>DATLJJ010000276.1:0-12759 GCA_035538975.1 Sphingomonas sp.
CGGCATCGCCACCTCGGTGTTCACCGCCGTGGTCTTCACTCGCATGCTCGTCACGATCTGGTTGCGCCGTAACCGGCCGGCCGAGATCCACATTTAAGGAAGGCGCCCGAACCATGCGGCTCCTCAAGATCGTCCCGGACAACACGAACATCGGGTTCGTCCGCATCCGCCACATCGCTTTCGCGGTGACGGCGCTGCTCACCATTGCGGCACTCGCGCTCGTGTTCACGCGCGGGCTCAACATGGGCGTCGACTTCGTCGGCGGTGTCTCGATCGAGGAGAAATTCGCCTCGCCGCCGCCGCTCGACAAGGTCCGTTCGGCAGTCAACCGGCTTGGCCTCGGCGAGGCCACGCTCCAGCAGCTCGGCGGCGCCAACACCGTGACCATCCGCCTTCCGCTTCCCGATTCGAACGATCCGGGTGCGACCGACCGGATGGTCGAGAAGGTCAAGGCGGCGCTCGCGGCCGAGTTCCCCGGCGCGACCTTCAGCAATTATTCGACCGTGTCGGGCAAGGTCTCGGGCGAGCTGATCCAGAACGGCGCGCTCGCGGTGCTGCTCGCGATCATCGGCATCGCGATCTTCTCGTGGCTCCGCTACGAGTGGCAGTTCGGCGTGTCGACCGCCGTCGCGATCATCCACGACGTGCTGATGACGCTCGGCTTCTTCGCGCTCACGCAGCTGGTGTTCGACCTCAACATCATCGCCGCGGTGCTCACGATCATCGGCTATTCGATCAACGACAAGATGGTGATCGACGACCGTATCCGCGAGAACATGCGCAAGTTCCGCAAGATGGAAATGGGCGACCTGATCGACCTGTCGGTCAACGAAACGCTGCCGCGCACCGTGATGACCTCGGTCACGATCATGCTCGCGCTCGCCGCGCTGCTGATCTGGGGCGGGCACGTGCTCCGCGGCTTTACTGCCGCAATGATGCTCGGCATCGTGGTCGGTACCTATTCGTCGATCTACGTCTCGTCGTCGCTGCTGATTTCGCTCGGCCTCAAGCCCGGCTTCCGCGAGGATCGCAAGGGCACCGAGAGCAACGCCGAGCGCATCCAGCCGCGAAGCTGATTCCCGTGAAGATGGAACGCCGCAGCGCCGAGGGGCCGGTGATCTCCGGCTTCTCGGAGCGCGGGTTCAAGGTCGACGAGGGCGTGTACGAGGGGCTGCTGATCACGCCCCGGAGCGCCGACGGCTGGTCCCCTCCTCCCATCGCCACGCTGGGCGAGGCCGATCTCGCGCCGCTGCTCGCGCTCGACCCCCAGCCCGAATTCCTGCTGCTCGGCACCGGCGACACGCTGGTGCGCCCGCCGCTGGCGCTGATCAGGGCGCTGGAAGCGCGCGGCATCGGCGTGGAGGCGATGGACAGCCGCGCCGCCGCGCGCGCCTGGGGCGTGCTGCGCGCAGAACTGCGCTGGATCGCCGGGGCGCTCTACCCGCTGGGGTAATCAATCCTCCCCGCCAGGGGGAGGATCGGAATTGCCTTGATGCACCTGAACCGGCCCTCGGCCCGTTACCCAAATCTTAGGACGCACCGTGCCATGACCGCACCCCAGCCTTGGGGAAGCGGACGCCGCGAACATGCACGAACTGCCATTGATTTCGACCTGCCCGCCGCGGCTCAGCAACATGGTCGAGGAGCTTAGTGCGCTGGAAGCGTCGGGGATCTTCACCAACCACGGCCCCGTCGTCCGCCGCTTCGAGGCCGCAGTCACGGGCCAACTGTTCGGCGGCACCGGCGCCTGCCTCACCGTGCCGAGTGCCACGCTGGGCCTGATGGTCGCGATCCGCCACGCGCGCGAAGGCCGCGCCGGCCGCTACGCGCTGATGCCGAGCTTCACCTTCGCCGCAACCGCGCATGCTGCAATCTGGGCCGGGCTGACTCCGCTGCTCGTCGACAGCGACTTTGACGACTGGGCCGCCTCCGCCGCAGCCGAAGAGGAAGCGCTCGCCCGCCACCGCGGCGAGATCGCCGTGATCGTCCCCTACGACACCTTCGGCACCGCGATCGACCTCGGCCGCTACGCGCGCCTGTCCGAGCAGCACGATGCCGGGGTCGTGGTCGACGCCGCCAGCTCGCTCGGCACGCTCGACGCCGCCGGCCGCGGCTTCGCCACCGGCGCCCGCTTCGCCACCGTCTTCTCGATGCACGCGACCAAACCCTTCGCCACCGGCGAGGGCGGACTGATCTACAGCGCCGACCCGGAAGCGATCGAGGCCATGCGCCGGATGAGCAACTATGGCTTTGCCGGCAGCCGCTCGGCCGTGGGGCCGGGGCTCAACGCCAAGCTTTCCGAAGTCGCGGGCTTGCTCGCACTCGCCAAGCTCGAGGAGATCGAAAAGGTCGCCGAGCACCGCGCCGCCCTCAACGCGCTCTATCGCGAATATCTCGGCGGGCGCTTCACGCTCCAGAAGGTCCATGCGACGCGCCTCAACGCCCAGTTTCTGCCGCTGCTGCTTCCGCGCGAGCTCGCGGGCGCGCGCGATGCGATCTCGGCGGCGCTGGCCGCGCGCGGGATCGGCTCGGGCCGCTATTTCAGCCCGCACCTCGCCGAGCAGCCCTGGTTCCGCAAGACGTGCCTGTTCGGCCCGACACCGGTCGCCGACGACATCGGGGCACGGATGCTCTCGCTTCCCGTCACCGACCGGATGACGGCCGAGGACGTCGAGATCGTATGCGACGCGCTCGCCAGCGCCTGTACGGCCGCTCACCCTGCCCGTTCCGCCGCGCGCGTTGCGGCGCCGGTCCATTCGACTTTGCTCGTCGGCGGTGGCCCTGCCGGCGCCGCGATGCTGATCTCGGCCAGCAAGCAGGACCGGCTCGCCGAGCTGGCCCGCGCCGGACTGGTGGTGGTAGAGCGCAGCGCCAGCCTCGGCGGCGGCGAGCTCGGTTCCTATGCCATCACCTCGGACAGCACGGCCGAGACCTTCCTCAGCGCGGTCAAGGACAATGTCCACGCTTCGATCGCCGAGCTGATGGATCATCCCACGGGCCGCGAGATCGCCGATTATACAGGTGCCCTGGGCGTCCCGCTCGCCCGCACCGGCCCGTTCCTCGAGGCCATCGGCGCGCGCGTCGGACAGGTCGTTACCGAGAACGGCGGAAGCGTGCTCACGCGCCACGAAGTCGTGGAATCACGCCGCACCCCCGCAGGGCTGTGGCAGACCCGCGTCCGCGACTGCGCGACCGGGGCCGAGCACGACATCCTCTCACAGAACATCGTGATCGCCACCGGCGGCTATCAGTCGCCGAGCGAAGTCGCAGCGGCCGTGGTCGCCGGCCGGCCGCTGGGCGAACGCCTCGGCAGTCGCCTGATCCTGTCGGACGAGGCGCTGCGCCTCGGCGGCATCGATCGCCTGCGCGTGCGGCTCGCCGATGTCCGCGCCCCGCGCATCGCCGTCGTCGGCGCTTCTACGAGCGCGCTTGCGGCGGCCGCGCTACTGCTCAAGTCAGGCATGCCGTTCGGGGAAGGCGCTCTGACCCTGCTCCACCGCGAGCCGCTGCGCCCCTTCTACCATTCGGTCGAGGCCGCGCATGCTGACGGATTCACCGATTTCGGCCCCGACGACATCTGCCCGGTCAGCGGCTTCGTCTATCGCCTCGCGGGCTTCCGTCTGGAGGCCCGCGAGCTGGTGCTGCGGATGCTAGGCATCGGCGGCCGCGCGCCCGACCCGCGCTTCCGCCTCCATCGCATCACGGGACCTGAAGATGCCGAGGCGGGCCGCATCCTCGATGGCGCGGATCTGGTGATCGGCGCGCTCGGCTATCGCCCACACGCGTTGCCGCTGCTCGACGAGGCAGGCGAGCGCATCGCTCTCTCCGCGCACGGTCCCGGCCGGCCGCGCCTCGTCGACCAGCAATGCCGCGTCATCGACGCCGAGGGCCGGCCGCTTCCGGGTGCCTATGGCATCGGCCTCGCCGCCGGCTTCGTCCCAGAAGGCGCACTGGGCGGCGAACCGAGCTTCAAGGGCAAGGCCAACGGCCTGTGGCTGTGGCAGAACGACGTCGGCCAGCGCATCGTCGGTCAGCTGCTCGACGCACGGGCGCGGCAGGCGGCATGAGCGCCCCCACGGTCAGCGTCATCATGGCGGCCTATAACGGCGCCGCCTTCGTCGCCGAGACCATCGAAAGCCTGTTCGCGCAGAGCTTCGGCGATTTCGAGCTGGTGGTGGTCGACGATTGCTCGACCGACGACACGCGCGGGGTGCTCGCCCGCTTCGACGATCCGCGCATCCGCGTCATCGCGTCGGAAGTGAACCAGGGCCCGGTCCACGCCCGCAATCGCGCCTTCGCGGAAGCGCGCGGGCGCTATATCGCCGGGCTCGACCAGGACGATGTCTGCCTACCGCAGCGGTTCGAACGCCAGGTCGCCTGGCTCGATGCCCACCCGGAGAGCGTGCTCGTGGCCTCGCGTGCACTGCTGCTGGAGAATGGCGAGACCGCGCACTGGCCTGGCCCCAGCGATCTGACGCCACCGCTGATCGACTGGCTGATGCTGGTGCAGAACCCGCTGGTCTGGTCCTCGGTGATGTTCCGCGCCGATGCCGCGCGCCGGCTGGATCCGTTCGAACGCCCCGAGTTGCGTTACGCCGAGGATTTCGACCTCTACCACCGCCTCCGCCGCTTCGGCACGCTCGACCGGATCGAGGAGGAGCTGCTGCTCTATCGCTGCCACCCCGGCGGCGCATCGCAGAAATATCGCGAGATGATGGGCGCCAGCGCCGCGCGGCTGCTCGAGGAACATTATGCGCCGGTGTTCGGCGACGATGCGCCTGCCCGCGCCGCGCTGGTCGTCCGCCATTTCTTCGCGCGCGATCCCGTTCCCGATCGCGGGACGCTCGAACAGCTCGCCGCGACCCTCGCTGCGCTCCACTGCCATTTCGTCGCGGAGCGCGAGCTCGATGCCGTGACGCGCGCGCGCATCGATCAGGAGCATACCCGCCTCTGGTGGCTGGTCGCCCGTCCCGCGGTGCGCCGCGGAACGATCGGCCTGCGCGACGCGCTCGCGACCCGACCGGCCGGCCCCACCCCGACGAGGACCGACCAGTTCCTCTCGGCGATCGTGGGTCAGGCCCGGGCACTGGGAATCGGCGCTACCCACTAGCCCCCTGTCTTCGCGTTTGCGCGGAAGACGAAAGAAAGCGGCGGGGGGATTTGCACCGCGGCCCGCCCATCCCATATGCGCTCACGATGAGCGGAAACTCCAGCGCGTGGCACGGCACGACCATTCTCTCCGTGCGCAAATCGGGCAAGGTGGTGATCGCGGGCGACGGCCAGGTCTCGGCCGGCAACACCGTGATGAAGCCCAACGCCCGCAAGGTCCGGCCCCTCGGCGACGGCAAGGTGATCGCCGGCTTCGCGGGCGCGACCGCCGACGCCTTCACCCTCTTCGAGCGGCTCGAAGCCAAGCTCGAGCGCCACAACGGCCATCTGATGCGCGCTGCGGTCGAGCTCGCCAAGGATTGGCGCACCGACAAATATCTCCGCAACCTCGAGGCGATGCTGATCGTCGCGGACAAGGAAGTGACCCTGGTGGTCACGGGCAACGGCGACGTGCTGGAGCCCGAAGGCGGCGTTGCAGCGATCGGATCGGGGGGCAATTTCGCCCTCGCCGCGGCGCGTGCGCTGGTCGACTATGAATCCGACCCCGAGAAGATCGCCCGCAAGGCGATGGCGATCGCCGGCGAGCTGTGCGTCTACACCAACGACCGCCTGACGGTGGAGACGCTGGACAGCGTGAACTGAGCCTAAGCTCCCTCCCGCTCGCGGGAGGGGGTTGGGAGTGGGCCTCCGCCCACCTCCTGCCGGATCGCCTGCTTATACCGGGCGCCCACCCCCC
This sequence comes from Sphingomonas sp., assembly GCA_035538975.1. Taxonomy (GTDB): domain Bacteria; phylum Pseudomonadota; class Alphaproteobacteria; order Sphingomonadales; family Sphingomonadaceae; genus Sphingomonas. The sequence continues at coordinate 5,846 of DATLJJ010000276.1, forward strand.
AGCCCCCTCCCGCCAGCGGGAGGGGGAGCAGAGACGGAAATGAACGAGAATCTCACCCCCAAAGCCATTGTCGCCTCGCTCGACGCGCACATCATCGGCCAGCAGGACGCCAAGAAGGCCGTCGCGGTCGCGCTGCGCAACCGCTGGCGCCGCCAGCAGCTCGCGCCCGATCTGCGCGACGAGGTGACGCCCAAGAACATCCTGATGATCGGGCCGACCGGCTGCGGCAAGACCGAGATCAGCCGCCGTCTCGCCAAGCTGGCCGACGCGCCCTTCGTGAAGGTCGAGGCGACCAAGTTCACCGAGGTCGGCTATGTCGGCCGCGATGTCGAGCAGATCGCGCGCGATCTGGTCGAGGAAGCGATCCGGCTCGAGAAGGAGCGCCGCCGCGCCGCAGTGAAGGACAAGGCCGAGGAAGCCGCGATGAGCCGGCTGCTCGATGCGCTCACTGGCAAGGACAGCTCCACCGCGACGCGCGAGGCGTTCCGCCAGCGCTTCCACGACGGCGTGCTCGACACTACCGAGATCGAGATCGAGCTGGAGCAGGCGCCGCAGATGCCCTTCGAGATCCCCGGTGGCGCGCAGGTGGGCATGATCAACCTCGGCGAGATGATGGGCAAGGCGTTCGGCGGCCCGCCGCTCAAGCGCCGCAAGCTGACCGTCCGCTCGGCATGGGACAAGCTGGTCGAGGAAGAGGCCGACAAGCGCCTCGACCAGGACGAGGTCAGCCGCCAGGCTCTTGCCGACGCAGAGGCCAACGGCATCGTCTTCCTCGACGAGATCGACAAGATCGCGGTCAGCGACGTGCGCGGCGGCTCGGTGAGCCGCGAAGGGGTGCAGCGTGACCTGTTGCCGCTGATCGAGGGCACCACCGTTGCGACGAAGTACGGCCCGATGAAGACCGACCACATCCTCTTCATCGCGAGCGGCGCCTTCCATGTCGCCAAGCCCAGCGATCTGCTCCCGGAGCTCCAGGGTCGCCTGCCGATCCGTGTCGAATTGAAGGCGCTGACCGAAGAGGACTTCGTCGCGATCCTGTCGGACACCAAGGCGAGCCTGGTCCAGCAGTACGCTGCGCTGCTCGGCACCGAGGGCGTGAAGATCGATTTCACCGATGACGGTATCCGCGCGGTCGCAAAAATCGCCGCAGAGGTTAATGCGGAGATCGAGAACATCGGCGCCCGTCGCCTCCAGACGGTGATGGAGAAGCTGCTGGAGGAAGTCAGCTTCGACGCCGAGGACCGCTCGGGAAGCACGCTGGTGATCGACGGCGCCTATGTCGAGAAGCAACTCGCGGTGGTGGCGCGCAACACCGATCTCAGCCGCTACGTGCTCTGACGCCAGCCCCTCCCCGGCCTGTTACCGGGGGGGATCGGCGCTCACTTCCGCTCGTAGGGCGTGAACCTGCCGAACATGCAGAAGGCGCTGGGAATGCGCGTGCCGGGCGTCACTGCCCGGAACCGGTCGTTGCGGCAGATCTGCGATCCGTGCACTTCGACGATCAGCATGTCGCCGGGCGAGAGGCCGGGGCACGCCGAAGCCAGATCGTTGCGCCACACGCGCCGTCCGTCCCTGTAGATCAGGGTGCTGCTATCGATGATCTGGGGCCCGCTGAGGCCGAAGTTGCTGACGCAATCGCGCGGTTCGCCCGCGACGCGGCCCTTGAGCGCGGCAGCCAGCTCGCGCTCGGCGCGCGTCTGGCGCGATTGCTGGAATTCGTCGTTGGCGGTGCATCCCGCGAGTGCGAGCGCGCCCAGACTCATGATGATCGCCAGCCGCATCCTGTCTCTCCCGATTGCGGCCGACTTATAGCACGCTCAGCCGCGAAACGCATCCTTGGCCGCGCGGCGCTCCGCCAGCGTCTCGACGCTCGTGGCGCGCAGGAAGGGGTTGGTCTCCAGTTCCTCGCCGATCGTCGTGGGCACGGTCGGCTCACCGGCCGCGCGGGCACGCTCGACCTGCTCCAGACGCGCCGCGATCGCCCCGTTTTCGGGCTCCGCGACCCGCGCATAGCGGCCGTTCGACAGCGTATATTCGTGCGCGCAATAGACCCGTGTCTCGGGCGGCAGCACGGCGAGGCGCTGCATGTTGGCGAACATCTGATCGGGTGTGCCCTCGAACAGCCGCCCGCAGCCCATGGCGAACAGCGTGTCGCCGACGAAGATCACGCGGTCCTGCGCGAAGTGATAGGCGATGTGCCCGGCGGTGTGGGCCGGCACCTCCATCACCCGGGCGACATGGCTGCCGAGACGTACTTCGTCGCCTTCGTGCACGCCCAGGTCGATCGTCGGGATGCGCGCTGCCTCGGCCGCGGGGGCAATGACGGTCGCGCCGGTGGCTTCCTTGATCTCGGCGTTGCCGCCGGTGTGATCGGGATGCCAGTGAGTGTTCCAGATCGCCGAGATGTGCCAGCCGCGCCGCTCCGCCTCGACGAGCACCGGCTCCGCCTGGGCGGGATCGATCACCATGGTTTCGCCGCTGACGGCATCATGGACCAGCCAGATGTAGTTGTCGCTGAGCGCGGGAATGCGGACGATCTCGAGCTCTGCCATCACCCTTCTCCTCGCGTCCCTTCTAGCACCTCGCCCGCACCGTGCGCCAATTCGGCGACGAGCGCTTCCACGTCCATCGCCCGTACCCGAGCGGCGCCCGCTCCCGCCCAGAGCGGCGAATAATCCCCCCGTCCTTCGCGCTCCGCCTTTGCCCGGAGCGGCGCGAGCGCATTGGAGGCATAGGGAAAGGGCGGCGCCTTGCCGTTGATCGGCCCGAGCTCGCGCATCAACCGGTTGCGGATGCCGCGCGCCTCGTGCCCGGAGAAGAGAATGGTGAAGGCCGCATCCGCCGCCGCGACCGTTCCCAGCAGCGCGCGATGCACGGGCGAGATGGCGCTCTCGGGAGTCGCCAGAAAGGCCGTCCCCGCCTGCACCGCCGCAGCCCCGGCCGCAAAGGCCGCTGCGGCGCTCGCGCGATCGACGATGCCGCCCGCGGCGATCACTGGCACGTCCAGCGCCGTGACCATCTGCCGCAGCAGCTCGGCGAGCGGCACGGGCCGATGCCCGTCAAGAAACCAGCCGGCATGGCCGCCCGCCTCGGCGCCCTGCGCGATCACCGCGTCGCAGCCCCGCTCCGCCAGCCATACCGCTTCCTCGAGCGTGGTGGCGTTGCCGAATATCCTCGCCCCGCTCGCCCGCACGCGCGCCAGCAATGCGGGCTCCGGCAAGCCGAAATGGAAGCTCACTACCTCCGGTCGCAGCGCTTCCACTACGGCGCAGGTCGCGGCGTCGAAGGGCCGGCGCAGCGGCGCAGCCTCGCCCGGCGCCACGCCCTCCCCGGCATAATAGGGCGCCAGCAACGCACGCCATGCGCTCTCGTCCGGCGGCGCGGGCAGCGTGTGGCAGAAGAAGTTGAGGTTGAGCGCCCCCTCCCCGCTCGCGCGCACCTGCCCCACCTGCTCTTGCAGCTGCCCGGGTGTCAGCATCGCGCAGGGAAGCGAGGCGAGCGCGCCCGCCCGCATCGCCGCCACTGCCAGCGGCACACCCGCAGCCCCGGCCATCGGCGCCTGCACCACCGGCAGCGCGGCGCCGGTCAGCTCCTGGAAACGGGCAACCGGCGTGTTCACCAGTTCCCGGTGTTGGGCATCGACGCCCAGGGCTCGGCCGGCGGCAGCGGATCGCCCGCCTGGAGCAGCTCGATCGAGATCGCGTCGGGGGTGCGGACGAAGGCCATGTTGCCGTCGCGCGGCGGACGATTGATCGTCACGCCATTGTCCATCAGCCGCTGACATGTCTCGTAGATATTGTCGACGCGGTAGGCGAGATGCCCGAAGTTGCGGCCGCCCGAATATTGCTCGGGCGCGCTGCCGTCTTCGGCCGGCCAGTTGTAGGTCAACTCGACCTCGGCGTTCGCGCGCGCCCCCGGCGCGTTCAGATCCTCCGGCGCGGCGAGGAAGATCAGCGTGAAGCGACCCTTCTCATTCTCCATCCGTCGCACTTCCTTCAGCCCGAGCAGCTCGAAGAAACGCACCGTCGCGTCCGGGTCGGAGACGCGGATCATCGTATGGAGATATTGCATGGGAGACTCCGCTGAAGGGCCGTTCGGAGGCTCAGATAGGCCCCCGCTCCGGCCCGCGCCAGCCCTGCTCCCGGGCTATTTCGGCTGTTCGGAAAACTGCGCCAGCGCCTTCTCCGCCGCCGCGCCGGCCGGCTTGCCCGGCGCCAGCTCGGCCGCCCTGGACCAGGCGGCGCGCGCTCCCTCCCCGTCGCCGGTCGCCGCGGCGATGTTGCCCGCCTCGAGGTGCACCGAGGCATCGTCCGGCGCGAGCTTGAGCGCTTCCAGTATATCCGTCTGCGCGCGCGGCAGATCGTTCATGCGCCGTGCGAGCGTCGCGGAGAGCAGCCACGCCAACGGGTCCTTCCCCGCGTCTGCGAGCGCGCGGTTCAGGTCGGTCCGCGCGCCGGGCATGTCGCCCTGCGCCACCATCACGCGCGCGCGGTCGAGCCGCGCCTCGCCCAGCGCCAGGCCGGAAAGCGCACCTGTCGCCATCGCCGCGTCGAGCGCGGCGCGCGCCTTGGCGACATCGCCGGCCGCAAGCCACGCGTTGCCTGCCTGCGCCCAGTAATTGGCGCCGCGCGCATCCTTGATCCGCTCGGCCTCGCGCGCGGCCTCCTCGAAAGCGCTCGCGGCAGCAGCCCACCGCCCCTGGTTCGCATAAGCGACACCCAGGCACTGGCGCGCCCACATGCCGCCGCCCTCTCCGTGCCAGCGCGTGGCGTTGGTCACGCCCGTCGACGGATCTCCGGTCGCCAGATCCATGCACTCGGCATAGCGCGGGGGTTCCGAAGCCTTGGGTGCGGGCGCGGTTTGCGCGGCCTGCTGAAGGCCCAGGATCAGGAGGGAGACGAGCATAGGTTCAGAACATCCTCGACGGCCCGGATGATCAGCGCGATGTCTGCATCACGCGAGAGCCGATGGTCGCCGTCCTTGACCAGCCAAGTCTGCACTGCGTCTGAACGGAACAGCCCGGCGAGCGCGGGCGCACGCTCCCACGGCACTTCGGCGTCCCGCTGCCCCTGCAGAAGCCGCACAGGCCCGTCGAAGGCGATCGGGCCGGTCATCAACAGGTTGGCCTGGCCCGATTCCCACAAAGCCCGCGTCGTGACCGTCGGCTGGTCCGAATAGTCGGACGGCTGCTCGAGCCGGCCGCGCTCGGCCAGCAACCGCTTCTCGTCCGCGCTATAGCCCCAGTCGGTGAAGTCCGGCGCGGCCGCGATCCCGACCAGCCCTTTCACCTGCGCGGGCCGTTCCCCCGCGACCAGCAGCATGATCCAGCCGCCCATCGAGGACCCGACGAGCACCACTGGCCCGTCCACAACCTGATCGATGATCCGCAGCGCATCGTCGCGCCAGCCGGCGAGCGTCTGATCCTCGAACGCACCTTCACTCTCGCCGCAGCCCGCATAGTCGAAGCGCAGGAACGCCTGTCCCGTGCGCTCCGCCCATTGCTCCAGCGCCAGCGCTTTGGTGCCGTTCATGTCCGAGGCATAGCCGCACAGGAACACCACCGTCGGTCCCCGGCCGGGCGTGTGGCGATAGGCGAGCTTGGGGTGCGTTTCGGTCATGCGGCGGGGATAATTTCCGTCGAGGCGCAAGGAAAGCGCCTCAAAGGGCGAAGGCGTCCTTCCAGTCTTCTGCAGGCCGGCCGCGGCAGATCTCGCGCAACGCCTTCCATTGCGCCGCATCGATCGCGGGCGAATAGCTCCCCTTGGTGCCGGCCGCGAAGCGCGCCTTCCGCTCCGATGACATCGGGTGGCTCGCGAAATAGCTCATCAGCGCCGCGGCGCCCTCGGTCTTCACCTCCGCTTTGGAGAGACGGTCGAAAAAGCCCGCTGCTCCCATCGGCGACACCTTGGCGCCATCGAGCGCGTCGATCGCATAGCCGTCGGCCTGCGCCTCGGCCGAACGCGAATAGCTCGCCGAAAGCAGGGCGTTGGTGTAGCCGCCGACATTGCCGTCGAGCCCGCCGAGGACCACGCTGAGGCCAAGCTGGCGCAGCAGCGCCTGGAGCACGTGGCGATGCTCGACATGACCCAGCTCATGGGCGAGCACCCCCGCGACTTCGTCAGGGGACGCCGCCTGGTCGAGCAGCCCGCGGAAGATCAGCACATGGCCTCCCGGCAGCGTCACCGCGTTGACCATGGGAACATCGACTACGCGCACGTCGGCGAGCATCGCCTGCGCGCCCATCCGCGCCTTGAGCGCAGTGAGCGCGGCGTCGCCCTCGGCCGTGCTGCAGGTCCTGCCGCCGAAATCGCCGACCATCAGGTCGCCGATCCGTGCCTCGGCGGCGCGGGGCACCACGCGCACCAGCATCGCCGGCGTAGTCGCGAGCAGGAAGAGCGCAAGCGCAGAGAGCAGCGTGAAGGCACCCACCGCGGGCCACAGGCCAATGCGATCGATGAACCCGCCGTAGCGCCGGGCACCCGGCAGACGATCGGCGAGCGCTGCCGGCACGCCCTCGCCGAAGCCGACCCGCCAGCCCGGCCGGCCACGCAGGCCGAACTGCGGGTCGCCGGGAGCGGTCTGGGCGATCAGGTCCGCGAAGGCATAGGGGCCCTCGCGGCGATCACCTTCCACCAGCTCGAAGCCGTCGCCGTCCGCCACCAGCAGGGGTTCGCGGCGCAGACCGCTCGCCCCGTCATAGTGCCAGACGGCCGCGGCGTCAGATTGCTCCGACATCGAAGGCATCCAGCAGCCCCTCGCCCTGGCGGGGCGCGCGGGTGGTCGACTGGGTGAGTTCGTCGACCGCGACGCTGCCATAGGCATGCATGTGGCTGATGAAGAACGACCAGTTACGATAGCCGACGAAGATCAGTCCGACGCCCAGCGTGCACACCACCAGCGCGATGTTGCCCAGC
>DATLJJ010000277.1:0-3785 GCA_035538975.1 Sphingomonas sp.
TGCCAGCGCGGCCATACCCACCGAAAGATTCATGCCGCGCTGCGAGGCGCGCGCACGCGTCCAACTCCTGCCCATCTTGTGATCCCCCCGTCGAAGCGCCGCGCGGGCGCCTGCCGACGTCCAGACTAGCAATCGCCCGGACGTCCGGGGAGCACGGAATTTCGCCCGAGTCCCGGGGACCTATTCCGAAATGCTACGAAATTTGCCGGACCACGGGCGCGCCTCGCCTGCCCCGGCCGTTCCCGATTCCGGCAGCCATCGCCATGCCGCCGAATCGGGCACCCGACTGGTCGCTGCCCATTTGCTAGGCACTTGTCTGCGCCGCCGCGGCGTGCGACCGCAGGCGCTCCCTGTGGAATCGCTCCTGGCACGCTTGTTGCCAGACGCGCGGTGGCGGGGAGTGCCTCAGTCCTGTCCTGTTGGGGGTCGACGTGAAGAAGATCGAAGCCATCATCAAGCCGTTCAAGCTCGATGAAGTGAAGGAAGCGCTGCACGAGGTGGGCGTGTCCGGTATCACCGTCACCGAGGCCAAGGGCTTCGGACGGCAGAAGGGCCACACCGAGCTCTATCGCGGCGCCGAGTACGTCGTCGACTTCCTGCCGAAGGTGAAGCTCGAGGTCGTGGTCGAGGATGGCCTCGCCGATCGCGTGGTGGAGGCGATCGCCGCCGCCGCCCAGACCGGGCGCATCGGCGACGGCAAGATCTTCGTCATCCCCGTCGAGACGGCACTCCGCATCCGCACCGGCGAGCGCAACGAAAACGCTATTTGACGCAGCGCAGCGCTGTGCCAATTGCGCCCGCGAGCGCGTAATTTTATTGCCCGATTCGTCGGGCGCACGAAAGAGAGCGAAAGGGTTTTAAGATGGCGAATTCGGCCAGTGACATCCTGAAGATGGTGAAGGACCAGGAGATCGAGTGGATCGACCTGCGCTTCACCGATCCGAAGGGCAAGTGGCAGCACCTCACCATGGTCGCGAGCATCCTCGGCGAGGACGAGCTGACCGACGGCCTGATGTTCGACGGTTCGTCGATCGAGGGCTGGAAGGCGATCAACGAGTCGGACATGATCCTCAAGCCCGATCTCGACGCCGTGTGGGTCGACCCCTTCTCGGCCACTCCGATGCTGATCCTGGTATGCGACATCGTCGAGCCCTCGACCGGCGAGCTCTACGCCCGCGACCCGCGCTCGACCGCGAAGCGCTCGGAGGCGTACCTCAAGTCGCTCGGCATCGGCGACACGGTCTATGTCGGCCCCGAGGCCGAGTTCTTCATGTTCGACGACGTCCGCTTCGAGAACAGCTACTCGACCAGCTACTATGCGATCGACGACATCGAGCTGCCGGGCAATTCGGGCAAGGAATATGAGGCCGGCAACCTCGGCCACCGTCCGCGCGCCAAGGGCGGCTATTTCCCCGTCGCACCGGTCGACAGCGCCGTCGACATCCGCGGCGAGATGGTCTCGACCATGCTCGAGATGGGCCTGCCCTGCGACAAGCACCACCATGAAGTCGCCGCCGCGCAGCACGAGCTCGGCCTGACCTATGGCACGCTCGTCCAGACCGCCGACCGCATGCAGATCTACAAGTATGTCGTGCACCAGGTCGCGCATGCCTATGGCAAGACCGCGACCTTCATGCCCAAGCCGATCAAGGAAGATAACGGCTCGGGCATGCACACCCACATCTCGATCTGGGAAAAGGGCGCCAACACCTTCGCCGGCAACGGCTATGCCGGCCTGAGCGACACCTGCCTCTATTTCATCGGCGGCGTCATCAAGCACGCCAAGGCGCTCAACGCCTTCACCAACCCGACCACCAACAGCTACAAGCGTCTGGTGCCGGGTTACGAGGCGCCGGTGCTGCTCGCCTATTCGTCGCGCAACCGCTCGGCCTCGTGCCGCATCCCCTATGGTGCGGGCACCAAGGCGAAGCGCGTCGAGTTCCGCTTCCCGGACGCGCTGGCCAATCCGTATCTCTGCTATGCGGCGATCCTGATGGCCGGCCTCGACGGCATCCAGAACCGCATCCATCCGGGCGACCCGATGGACAAGAACCTGTACGACCTGCCGCCGGCCGAGCTGGCGGAAGTGCCGACGGTGTGCGGCTCGCTGCGCGAAGCGCTCGACAGCCTCGAAGCCGACATGGACTTCCTGCTCAAGGGCGACGTGTTCTCGAAGGACCAGATCGCGGCCTATGTCGAGATCAAGCGCGGCGAAGTCGCCCGCTGGGAGATGACGCCGAGCCCGGTCGAGTACGACATGTACTATTCGGCCTGAGCCTTCGCGGCTTCGCCAAAAAGAAAAGGCGTCCGGAGAAATCCGGGCGCCTTTTTTCTTGATGATCGCAGTATTAACCAGTGACCCCGTTGAATAGGCTCACGTTATTCCCTTCGACTCCACCTCTGAATTGGACTAATTTCGTTCCGTTTCCGATCTATCGGGAACCCGGTCCAGAAAAGGGGGAACGGACATGGCCTATCCGACTTCGACGAACGACCAGATCACCGATTCGGTGACCCAGGCGAACACCAAGGTGCTGGGCGAGGCGCCCGCGATTGCGATGGGCAATCTCTATCAGGCCAGCGCGCAGGCGCTCGCCAATGCCGCGCTCAACGCCGCCACCCAGCAACAGCAGGGCGCCATGATCGCGCAGGCGGCGACCAGCCAGGGCGTGATCGCGATCTATTCGGCCGTTCACGTGGCGCCCGTCGCCGACGGGGACGCCGCGTCCTGAGCCCCACCCGCGCGGGCTGCAGGGCCGCCGCGCATCCCATTCACTTCCGCATCCGGAAGGAGCTTCCGTCATGGCATTTCCGACAGCCGTAAACAGCCAGATCACCGACGCCGTCACCCAGGCCAATGTCCAGGTCGTGGGCACCGCACCCGCGATGGCGCTGGCCAACCTCTATCAGGCGACCGCGCAGGCGCTCGCCAACGCCGCGCACAACGCCACGGCCCAGCAGCAGCAGCTCTGGATCACCGCGCAGGCCGCCACGGCCGCGGGCGTCACGCTGATCTACGCCAGCGCCGGCACCACGCTGGTCGTGCCCGAAGCCGAGCCTGCGGGGCCCACTCCTGCCCCGAAGCCGGGCGCCTAGGCCGCGATGTCGGACGAACGGGCGAAAGCCGGCGCCGAGGCGGCCGGCACCGGGGACGCGACCGCGATCAACAGCCAGATCGTCGATGCCGTCGCCGCAGTGAACGCGATGCTGGCGGGGCAAGCCCCTGCCAGCGCCGCGGCTATGCTCGGGCTGGTCGGCGCCCAGACGATCGGCCTCGGCATGCACAACGCGGTCGCGCGCCAGCAGGCCGAAGCCACGATCAACGCCGCGGCCGCCGCCGCCACCTGCGCGCGGATGCTGGGTGCGGGCGCACCCTTCGCGGGGCTCGCCATGCCTGGAGCCGCGCCGAGCGCTACGCCGGGCGCCGCGTTGGTCGCAGTGGCCAGCGCGCAGGCACGGGCGGCGATCGAGGTGCTGAAGGCACAGGCCGATGGCCCCGACGGCGCCGCCGCGGCGCAGGCGCTCGCGGAGATCGCGGCCATTGCGGCTCCGCAGGACGACGCAAAGGACGCGACCAGGGCATGAAGGACGCCGTGCATCTCGATCCGCGCATCGTCGACGCGATCAACACTGCGCAGCAGGCGACGATGAGCCCGCAGGTCGTGCTCACCGAAGCGCGCGGCATGGCTTCTCACGCGGTCGCGCAGAGCGCCGCCGTCGCGGTGCAGGACGCCGCCGACGCGCTGCGCAACATGTCGGGCATCGCCGCAACCGCGAGCGGCGTC
>DATLJJ010000278.1:0-1629 GCA_035538975.1 Sphingomonas sp.
CAGCAGCGCGTCAAGATCGAGCGTCGACTCCCGGCCGATCGACGGTCCGGACCGCTCGAGGAACTCCTGGGCGGCGGCACGGCCGATCGCCTTCAGCTTCGAAAGAAAGCCCCATTCGGCGTTGAGCTTCGACGAATAGCCGAATTCCTGCATCGCATCGCTCGCGATCCGGTGAACGCGCATCCGCGCCCATTTTGAGCCTTCGCCGCGCCCCGGATCGGCGACCTGACGCAGCAGCGCCATCATCCGCAATTCCTTGAACAGCACGGCGTTGAACGAGACTTCGTTGAGCCGGTCGGCGATGTCGCGCGCGGAATAGGGCGCCGCCGGTCGCTCGACCGGATTGACCTGCACCAGGATGGTGTCCTCCGATTCGCATTCGCGCACGAGCGGGGTCAGCGTCGGATTGCCCGAATAGCCGCCGTCCCAATAGGCTTCGCCATCGATCTCGATGGCGTGGAAGAGCGTGGGCAGGCAGGCGGAGGCGAGCACGACGTCGGCACTGAGTTCGGCATTGCGGAAAACACGCCCCTGCCCGGTGCGCACGTTTGTGGCCGTGACGAACAGGCGGATCGGGCTGCGGCCAAGGGTGTCGAAATCGACGCAGTCGTTCAGGATGTTGCGCAGCGGGTTCACGCCGACGGGATTGAGGTCATAGGGCGACAGGACCCGCGCCATCATGTCCATGGCGTTGAATGCCAGCGAATAATCGAGCGACCACCGCCCGAGCAGCACGTCCAGCGGGCTGCGCTGGAAGGGACTGAAGACCGCGGCCTCGGCGACCTTCCGCCAGAACCCGTCGAGCGCGCTGCGGGCACCGAAAGCGCCCCCCTGCCCATAGCCATGGACCAGGGCGACCGCGTTCATAGCCCCCGCCGACGTGCCCGAGATCCCGTCGAGGTCGAGCCACGGCTCTTCCAACAGCCGGTCCAGCACGCCCCAGGTGAAGGCGCCATGTGCCCCACCGCCCTGCAGGGCGAGATCGACGCGTTTCATCGGCGTTTTGCCGGGATCGTCGCTTGCCCGGGCGCGCGGCGCCGTGCGCTTGCGCACCGTGTTTCCTGCGAGCCGTGTAGCTGCCTTGGTCACTGCGTGCCTCCCGCCGATGCGAGCGAAGGCAAGTCACCGCCCGCCAGGGCAGACCCACCGCACCGCGACAAGCAACCATCCAACCCCGCCGCGTGTCAATCGGCTGGCGGAATTCTTCTCAAGCCGCGGCGGCGGTCACCGGGCCGCCCATGGCGTTCACCGTCGCCTGGTCCTGCGCGATGATCGCCGCGAAACTCGGGCGCGCGTGCATCGCCGCGACCCACGCCGCGGTGCGCGGATAGCGTTCGGGGCAGGTCGTCACGCCGATGCAGCCGAGCGTGGCGAAGGGGCTCGCGACGGCGATGTCGGCCAGCGTCAACCGGTCCTCGACGAGGAAGCCGCTCTCGGGGATCGTCTTTTCCAGATAGTCGAGCAGCGGCGGCAGCAGGTCGCGCTCGGCGGCGTCGGCGGCGGCATGGTCGCATTCCTGCTTGAGCACGCGCGGGCGCACGAAGCGCTGGCCGAAGATCGCCCCGCCGGCGGCCATCATCAGCGTGTCGGCCAGTTCGTCGAACCAGATGGTCCGCGCGCGCGCCTCGG
>DATLJJ010000279.1:0-2858 GCA_035538975.1 Sphingomonas sp.
CGAGTTCGCCGGCCAGGCCGTCACTTCGGGCGGGATGGAGGGCAGCTTCGCCGCCGATCCGCGTACCGTGGCGCAGGGCTTCATCGCGGCGAACCCCGAGATGAAATGGGCCGATACCAGCCGGCGCGGCTATATGACGATCGAGATCACGCCGCGGCGGGTGACCGGCGAGTGGCTGTTCCTGCGGACGATCCAGGCGCGAGACACCACGATCGCCGACACGCACCGCATGTACGCCGAACGCGGGCGCAGGGCCTTCGCTGCCTGACGCGAGCCCATTGATCGGGGCGAGCGCTCGGCTAGGGTTCCGCCCATGTCGTCCTCGCCCCGGCCCTCCGTCCTTTTCGTCTGCCTCGGCAACATCTGCCGTTCCCCGCTGGCCGAGGGCGCCTTCCGCGCCCGCGCGCTGGCGGCCGGGTTCGATGTGGAAGCCGATTCCGCCGGGACGGGCGAGTGGCACGTCGGCCATGCCCCGGACCGGCGCGCACAGGCGGTCGCACGTCGGCACGGGATCGACATCTCGTCGTATCGTGCCCGTCAGGTCGAGACCGCGGATTTCCTGCGCTTCGACCATATCCTTGCGCTCGATCACGCGAACCTCGCGACGTTGCAAACCATCGCGCCCACCGATGCGCGGGCCCGGCTCGGCCTGCTGCTCGACCGGGTTCCGGGAATGGAGGGGCAGGCGGTCGCCGATCCCTATTATGGCGGCGAGGAAGGGTTCGAGACGACCTGGGAACAGGTGGATCGGGCGGCGCGGGCGCTGATCGCGCATTTGTCGCGGTGAACCGGATCGTCCGGGACGCGGAACGCCTTCTCGGCACCAGCGTCACTGCGGCGCGGCCGCTCACGGGCGGCAACCTGTCGAGCGTGTATGAGGTCGAGCTACCCGGGGGCGAGCGCCTCGTCGTCAAGCCGGGACCGGACGCGGCAGCCGAGGCCGCAATGCTGCGCGATCGCCGCGACGGGCGCGCCGGCGCCGGCGGTGGTGGCGACCGGGAGCGACCTGCTCGTCATGGAACGACTGCCCTCTGGAGGGCGGCTGTCGGACGCATGGTCAGACCTCGCTTCAGTGCTGAACCGTCTCCACGCATGCCGTGGAAACCGCTTCGGCTGGGAAGCGGATCACCGGTTCGGCGCGGTCGCGATCCAGAACGGCCCGGCCGACGACTGGTCGGAATTTTGGGCCGAGCGTCGGCTGCTCTGCCATTTGCCGCATGTCGACGCCGAACTTGCTTGTCGGATCGAGAGGCTCGCCAGCGATATCTCCAGCCGGCTTCCGGCGCAGCCACCGGCCTCGCTGCTGCACGGCGACCTGTGGGGCGGGAACATATTGGTCGAGGGCGCGCGGGTGAGCGGGCTGATCGACCCCGCCTGCTACCACGGGGACCGGGAAGTCGACGCCGCGATGCTGACCTTGTTCGACCACCCGCCGCGCGGCTTCTTCGACGCACTCGGGCTCGAACCGGGCTGGCGCGAGCGGCAACCCGTCTATCGGCTGTGGCCGATGCTCGTGCACCTCCGCCTGTTCGGCCGCGCCTATGCCGGCGCCGTCGCGGATACGCTTACCGCATTGGGCGTGTGAAGAGGGCGGGCACGGGCCCGCCGATCAATAGTCGACGTAATAGTCCTTCGGGAATTCCTGCCCGGCGAATGCCTTCTTGCTGGTCCAGGGAAGCGCAGGGCTCACCCAATAGCTGTCGCTTGCCGAGAGCCCCAATGCGATCAGACTCTCCGACGTGATGTACATGCTACCGGCGTTCGAATACCAGTCGCCGAGCCTGGGCAGATGGCCGGTGAATCCGATCGTCAGATAGCCCCTGTCGTCGAAGTTGGACGGGAAGCGGAACACCGCGCGCTGGGCGGCGAGCGTGGCGGCGCGGACCTGCCCTTCGGGCAGCGCCTTGGGCAGCTTCTTGCGCCACGCGAGGAGCCCGAGCGGCTGGAACACCGCGGTGCGATAGGTGAGCGAGCGCCCGATCGGGGCGTAACTGCCGTCGGGCCCGATCAGGCGCTCCAGATGCTCGCCATAGCGCTGCATCCGCTTGGTCGCCTGCTCGAGCAGCACGCTGGCGTTGAGGCTGTTGAACTTTGCGCCGGTCGCCAGCAGCACCTCCAGGATCTCTACCAGCATCGGGTGGATGACGTACGAGCCATAATGGTCGAAGTGGAAGCGCGGGCCGTCGGCGTACCAGCCGTCGCCGACATACCATTCGTTGACCTTGCGCACCGCGAGGTCGATCCGCATCGGATCCCATTGCTCGCCGATCGAGAGCAGGAAGGCTTCGTTCATCGCCGCGAAGAGCAGCCAGTTGGTATAGGGCGGCGAGACGCGGCGCAGGCCCTTGATCTCCTCCACGATGCGCTTCTTCGTGGTCGCGTCGAGCGGGTCCCAAAGCTGCTTCGGCGCGCGCAGGAAGGCATTGGTGAAATAGGCGGAATCGACCAGCGCCTGGCCGGAATCGTTCCACAGCAGATAGTCGGGGCTGGCGGGATCGACCGAGTGGACGTAGCTCGCCACTGCCTCGCGGCGCAGCTTGGCGCGGAGTTTTCCCTCGGCGCCGTCGTCATCGGGCAGCGCGAGCCACGGCGCGATGCCGGAGATAAGCCGCCCGAACCCCTCGAGATAGGCGACCTTGGGATTGCGCCCGTCCCATGTGGGGCTGAGCTCGGGCTTCCAACTCGCCTGCAGCCTGCCCTGCGACATCGGGCCGAGCACCGGCGATGCCATCTTCTCGAGCAGATCGACCATGTAGCGGCGGTCGGTCGCGCCCTCTGTCGCGGCGGTGCGGGCGGTCGCGGGCGCAGCAGCGATCGTGGCGGCGGTGCCGGCGCCCAGCGCCGAGGTAAGGAATTGG
>DATLJJ010000280.1:0-13574 GCA_035538975.1 Sphingomonas sp.
CGAAGGCGTGCACCAGGTCGACCGCTTCGTCGAGAAGCCGCCGCGCGAAAAGGCAGAGGCGATGCTCGCGGCAGGCGACTATGCGTGGAACGGCGGCATCTTCCTGTTCCGCGCCGACATGTACCTGGGTGCGCTCAGCGTCCATGCCCCCGAGATGCTGGTCGCGACGCGCGCGGCGATGGACAAGGCAGTGCGCGAAGGCAGGCGCATTTTCCCGGATGCCGAAGCCTTCGCGGCGAGCCCGTCGGATTCGATCGACTATGCGGTGATGGAGAAGGCTCCGCGTGTGGCCGTCGTGCCTGTCGCGATGGGATGGAGCGACGTTGGCAGCTGGGATGCGCTCCACGCGATCAGCGATCCCGATGCGGGCGGCAATGTCGTGCGCGGCGAAGTGGTGGCGATCGATTCGAGCAATTGCCTCGTTCAGGCCGAACCCGGCCGGCGCGTCGCGCTGGTCGGCGTCAGCGACCTGATCGTGGTCGCTGCGGGCGACGACGTGCTGGTGCTGCCGCGCGGGCGGAGCCAGGAGGTCAAGAAGATCATCGAGGCGATGAACGCCTGATGGGCGGACGGGTGCGGCGCAAGGCCGCGCTCGCGGCGATCGAGGCGCTTCCCAGGCCGGCGGCAGACCAGCGTTGCGCGCTGTGCGGCCGTCCGCTTGGGCGCCGTGTCGAATGGCATCACGTCGTGCCGAAGAGCGAGGGTGGGCGCGAGACCGTCGCGCTCCACCCGATCTGCCATCGCACCGTTCATGCCACGGCGACCAATGCCGAGCTCGCCCGGCGCTATCCGACACTCGAGGCTTTGCGCGAGCGCGAGGAGATCGTCCGCTTCCTCGCCTGGATTGCGGACAAGCCGCCCGACTTCCACGCGCCTACGCGCCGGAAGCCGGGCGGATAGATCTCAGGCGAGCAGCGCCTCGGCCTGATCGAGCGTGTCCTTGAAGGCGGCGACGAGCGCCTGGTACGGCGCCGGGCTCGCCATATCGAGGCCTGCGCGGCGCAGGATCTCGACCGGATAGTCCGAACCGCCGGCCTTCAGCACCGACAGATAATTGTCGCGCTCCTTCGCGCCGCCCTTGAGGATCGACTGGGCGAAATAGGTCGCCGCGGCGATGCAGGTGGCATACTGATACACGTAGAAGCTGTTGTAGAAGTGCGGAATGAACGCCCATTCGTTTCCGTAGGCGGGATCGAGACCCATGTTCGGCCCGTGGTAGCGGCGCAGCAGATCGAAATAGACCTCGGTGAACTTCTTCCCCGACAGCCCCTCGCCGGCCTCGGCGAGGTCGTGCGCCTTGAGCTCGAACTCGGCGAACATCGTCTGGCGATAGAAGGTGCCGCGGAAATTCTCCATCTGCTGGCCGAGATAGAAGAGCTTCTCCTCCCTGGTCTTGGCGTTCCTGAGCATGTGCGCGACGAGAAGCTGCTCGTTCAGCGTCGAAGCGATCTCGGCGAGGAAGATCGGGTAATCGGCCTTGTCATAGGGCTGGGCCGAACTGGAGAGCAGCGAGTGGAGCGCATGACCCCATTCGTGCGCATAGGTGCTCATCCCGTCGTACTTCTCCGAGAGATTGAGCAGCAGATAGGGGTGCACGTCATAGGCGCCCGGGTTCATATAGGCGCCGGGGCGCTTGCCGGGGCGCGGCCACGGATCCATCCATTTGGCTGCGGTCGCCTTGGCGATGCGCGCCTGATAGTCGGGCCCCAGCGGCTTGACGGCTTCCAACGTGGTCGCGCGCATCTGATCGAGCGTGAAGCTGCGGTCGAGCGACACCAGCGGCGGATAGATGTCGTAATAGGCGATGTCGGGGAGCTTCAGCATCCGGCGGCGCAGCTCGAAATAGCGGTGGAGCTGGGGCAGGCCCTTGTTCGTCTCCGCCACGAGCGTCCGATAGACTGTCTCGGGTACGTTCGCGCCCGAGAGCGCCGCCGCGAGCGACGTCGGATATTTGCGCGCCTTGGCGAGGAAGATGTCGCTCTTCACCTGCGCGCTGTAGGTGGCGCCGAACGAATTCTGGAACTGACCGTGCGCGGTCCAGAAGGCGTCGAACACCGCCTTGCGGTCGGCGCGGTTGGGGGCGTCGCGATTGAGCGTGTAGCCTTGGCTGTCCAGCCGGACTTCCTTGCCGTCCGAAAGCTTGATCGTGGGCCAGGGGATGTCGGAGGAACGCAGCTGGCCCGAGATGTCATCCGGGGCCTGGAGCGGGGCGATTGCGCTGGCCAGGATCGCCTCGCCCTCGGGCGAGAGCGTGTGCTCGGCCTGACGGACGATGTTGGCGAGGTAGAAGTCGAAGCGCGTCTTCAGCGTGGGATTGGCGGCGACGAAGCTGTCGATCTTCGGTTTGCCGACCGCGAGGATTTCGGGCGAGAACCAGGCGGTCGCTTCGCCGAAGGCCGTGTAGAGGTCGATCGCCTGCGCCTGCTTCTCCTGCCATGTGGAGGCACGTACGTCCTCGTCGGCCTTGAGGCTGGCATAGGTGTAGATGCGCGCCACGGTGCGGCCGAGGTCGGACTGGAGGACCAGCGCTTCGGCGAGCACGTCGGCGCTTTCGCCGAGCCGGCCCTTGTATTTGGCGACTCCCGAAACCGCGGCGAGCGTCTGCTTGCGCGCGGCATCCCAGGCGGCGTCGTTCGGATAGATTTCGGTCAGGTCCCAGAGCGCGGCGGTGCCGGTGGTGGAGCCCTGTGCCCAGGCGGGCGCGGCAGCGGCAAGGCCAGCGAGCGCGGCAGCGGCGAGCGCTTCGCGGCGGGATAGTTCGGTCATTAAGTGGCTTTCCCCGAAAGAGAGCGCCGGTAGGCACAGCGCGCAGTTGGAGACTGCAATCTGTCGCGGGATTGCGGCGAAGGAAAGCCGGAAACGAAGAAGGGCCGGGGATATCCCCGGCCCTTCGTGTTCGAGCGGTGGCTGGACCTCAGAAGTCCATGCCGCCCATGCCGCCCGGCATCGCCGGGGCAGCGGGCTTGTCGTCGGGCAGCTCGGCGACGGTGGCTTCCGTCGTGATGAGCAGGCCCGCGACCGAAGCCGCATCCTGAAGCGCGGTGCGAACGACCTTGGTCGGGTCGATCACGCCGGCCGCGACCAGGTTCTCATAGGTCTCGGTCTGCGCGTTGAAGCCGAGGTTCTGGTCGTTGCCCTCGATCAGCTTGCCGGCGACCACGGCACCGTCGACACCCGCGTTCTGCGCGATCTGGCGCACCGGCGCCTGGAGCGCGCGGCGGACGATGTCCACGCCGCGGGTCTGGTCGTCGTTGATGCCCTTGAGGCCGTCGAGCGCCTTGCCGGCATAGAGCAGGGCGACGCCGCCGCCCGGAACGATGCCCTCTTCGACCGCAGCGCGGGTCGCGTGCAGCGCGTCGTCGACGCGGTCCTTGCGCTCCTTCACCTCGACTTCGGTCGCACCGCCGACCTTGATCACGGCCACGCCGCCGGCGAGCTTGGCGAGACGCTCCTGGAGCTTCTCGCGGTCGTAATCGCTGGTGGTGACTTCGATCTGCTGGCGGATCGCCTCGGTGCGGCCCTTGATCGCATCGGCTTCACCGGCGCCATCGACGATGGTGGTGTTGTCCTTGTCGATCGTGACGCGCTTGGCGGTGCCGAGCATGCCGAGCGTGACGCTCTCGAGCTTGATGCCGAGGTCCTCGCTGACGACTTCGCCCTTGGTGAGGATCGCGATGTCCTCGAGCATCGCCTTGCGGCGATCGCCGAAGCCCGGCGCCTTGACGGCTGCGACCTTGAGGCCGCCGCGGAGCTTGTTGACGACGAGCGTGGCGAGCGCCTCGCCCTCGATGTCCTCGGCGATTATCAGCAGCGGACGGCCCGACTGGACGACGGCTTCCAGGATCGGGAGCATCGCCTGCAGGTTCGAGAGCTTCTTCTCGTGGATCAGGATGTACGGATCGTTGAGCTCGACCGTCATCTTCTCCGGGTTGGTGATGAAATAGGGCGACAGATAGCCGCGGTCGAACTGCATGCCCTCGACGACGTCGAGCTCGAATTCGAGACCCTTCGCCTCTTCGACGGTGATCACGCCTTCCTTGCCGACCTTCTCCATCGCCTCGGCGATCTTCTCACCGACTTCGGTGTCGCCGTTGGCCGAGATGATGCCGACCTGAGCGACTTCCTGGCTGCCCGAGACGGGCTTGGAGCGCGCCTTGATGTCCTCGATCACCTTCGCGACGGCGAGATCGATGCCGCGCTTCAGGTCCATCGGGTTCATGCCGGCGGCCACCGACTTCATGCCCTCGCGCACGATCGCCTGGGCGAGCACGGTCGCGGTGGTGGTGCCGTCGCCGGCCTTGTCGTTCTGCTTCGAGGCCACTTCGCGCAGCATCTGCGCGCCCATGTTCTCGAACTTGTCCTTGAGCTCGATCTCCTTGGCGACGGTGACGCCGTCCTTGGTGATGCGCGGGGCGCCGAAGCTCTTCTCGATCACGACGTTGCGGCCCTTGGGGCCCAGGGTCACCTTCACCGCATCGGCGAGGATGTCGACGCCGCGGAGAATCCGCTCACGCGCGTCGCGGGAAAACTTGACGTCCTTGGCTGCCATGTGACTGCCCTTTCAAAACCTGTGTTGGTTGACTTCGGTTGACTCGAAAAGCGTGTTTGACGCTCAGCCGACGATCCCGAGGATGTCGCTTTCCTTCATGATCAGCAGGTCTTCGCCATTGAGCTTGACCTCGGTGCCCGACCACTTGGCGAACAGGATGCGGTCGCCCGCCTTGACGTCGAGCGGCGTAACCTTGCCGGCCTCGTCCTTGGTACCGGCGCCGACGGCGACGACTTCGCCTTCCTGCGGCTTTTCCTTGGCCGTGTCCGGGATGATGATCCCGCCGGCGGTCTTTTCCTCGGCCTCGACGCGGCGGACGAGCACGCGGTCGTGCAACGGACGGAAGTTCATTGCGCCTGTTCCTCTTTCAGGGTTGAACGTTCTTAGCACTCAGTCCCCCCGAGTGCTAACGACCGGGGATATGCGTAGCCGCCCGAGATTCGTCAACGGGTCCGATGGCGATTTGTGCACCGTTCCGGACGCATCGTTGCGAGCCTGTATTGGTGCAATAACACGGGCCGTTTACTGGACCCTCGCCATCCGGTAGGCACAGCCCACGCACAAGGCGGCAAATCGAAGTGGAGCGCGGAAAGTGAAACTGGTTCGGGGCGCCTGGAAGATACTCGTCGGGATCAAGGATTTCCTGGTCCTGGCCTTCATGCTGCTGTTCTTCGCGGCGCTGTTCGCAGCGCTGTCGCACCGGCCCAACCGCGCGGCGATCCGCGAGGGCGCGCTGGTGGTGGCACTCGACGGCACGCTCAGCGAGCAGCCCGAGGAGACCGATCCGCTGGCGCAGCTCGGCGGCGGCCGCGCGGCCCGGCAGCAGCGCGTGCGCGACGTGGTCCGCGCGCTCGACACCGCGCGCGGCGATGCGCGCGTGAAGGCAGTGGTGCTCGACCTCGATCGCTTCCTGGGCGGCTATCCGAGCGCGGTGCGCGAAGTCGCCGAGGCTGCGGGCCGGGTGCGCGCGAGCGGCAAGCCCGTGCTCGCCTATGCGACTGCCTATACCGACGACAGCTACGCCATCGCCGCCAACGCGAGCGAGATCTGGGTGAACCCGCAGGGCGGCACGCTGTTCGCCGGGCCGGGCGGCACGCAGCTCTATTACAAGGGGCTGATCGACAAGCTCGGCGTCAACACGCACGTCTACAAGGTCGGCAAGTTCAAGTCGGCGGTCGAGCCCTTTATGCGCTCGGACATGTCGCCCGAGGCGCGCGAGGCGAACGAGGCGCTCAACAACGCGCTGTTCACCCAGTGGCGCGAGGCGGTGACCAAGGCGCGGCCCAAGGCCCGCATCGCCGACTATCTGACGAAGCCCGATGAAGTGATCGCCGCGGCGCATGGCGATATCGCGGCGTCCAACCTCTCCTATGGCCTGGTCGACAAGACCGGCGGACGGCTCCAGTTCGGCCGGCGCGTCGCCGAGATCGTCGGCGCCCCGGCGGGTCGGCCCGCGGGCAACTTCAAGTCGATCCGGCTTGCCGACTGGGTGGCCGCCAATCCGGTGCCGAAGACGGGCGACGCGATCGGCGTGCTCACCGTCGCGGGCGAGATCGTCGACGGCAAGGCGGGCGCGGGCAGCGCCGGTGGCGACACGGTGAGCGCGCTGCTGCTCAAGGGGCTGGCGGAGAAGAACCTGAAGGCGCTGGTGGTGCGCGTCGATTCGCCGGGCGGATCGGCGATGGCGTCCGAGCAGATCCGCCAGGCGATCCTGCAGGCCAAGGCACAGGGGCTGCCGGTGGTGGTCTCGATGGGGAGTCTCGCCGCGAGCGGCGGCTATTGGATTTCGACCGCGGGCGACACGATCCTCGCCCAGCCCGACACGATCACCGGATCGATCGGCATCTTCGGGGTGCTGCCGAGCTTCGAGAACAGCCTCGCCAAGATCGGCGTGACCACCGATGGCGTACGTTCGACGCCGCTTTCGGGCCAGCCCGACGTGATGGCGGGCATCAACCCGGTGACCGACCGCATCCTGCAGACGGTGATCGAGAACGGGTACAACCGCTTCATCAATCTGGTTGCGCAATCGCGCAAGCTGACGCCGCAGCGAGTCGACGAGATCGGCCAGGGGCGCGTATGGGTGGGCGGCATCGCGCACCAGCTGAAGCTGGTCGATCGGTTCGGCGGGCTCGACGACGCCGTCGCCGAGGCGGCGCGGCGCGCCAAGCTCGATCCGGCCCGGGTGCACCCGCTGTTCCTAGAGCGCGAGCCGAGCCCGTGGATGCAGTTCCTCGCGGGTCTGGCCAGCGACGACCAGCCGGAGGACGACTGGGCCGACCAGCCCGCGGGCGAGGACATCTATGCGCGCATCGCCGGCGAGCGGCGCGCGCTGGTGGCGCAGGCGCTGGGCGACGCGCGGCGGCTGGCGCTCGGCGGCTCGGTGCAGGCGCGCTGCCTCGAGTGCATGGGAATGGGGCCGGCGGTCGACCGGACCGAAGACAGGAGCCTGTTGGAGTTGGTGATGCGGAGATTTGGCCTGTGATCGGAATCAGGGGAGCGGAATCGGGCGACGCGCCGTCGATCGCGGCGATCTATGCGCCGCACGTGCTCACCGGCACGGCCTCGTTCGAGATCCAGCCGCCCGATGCGGAGGCGATGCGCGCGCGCATGGCCGATGGCGACGGGCTCTACCCGTGGCTGGTCGCGACCAATGGCGAGCCCGAGGGCGGCGTGATCGGCTATGCCTATGCGCGGCGTTTCCGCGAGCGCCCCGCCTATCGCTTCGTGGTCGAGACGGCGATCTACATGGCCGACGTCGCACAGAACCAGGGCGCGGGACGGCTGCTCTACGAGGCACTGATCGATACGCTGCGCGCGCAGGGCTTCGTCCATGCGATCGGCGCGATCGCGCTGCCCAACGACGCATCGATCCGGCTGCACGAGGCGGTGGGCTTCCGCCGCACCGGCGTGTACCGCGAAGTCGGCTTCAAGCACGGCCAGTGGATGGACGTGGGCATCTGGCAATGCGAGCTCAACGAGCCGCAGGTGCCGCCAGTCGAGCCACGCAAGTTCAGCGACGTGGGGCTGGTGCGGGACTGAGGGGCGCTTCTTCCGGCGGAGCGTTTTTGATTTCATGCAAGGGCGCGAAGACGCGAAGATTTTTCTCACGCGGAGGCCTGGAGACGCGGAGAGCATGTCTCGCCGCACTGGCGGCTTTTATGTCGCCAGCGCGCCAAGCCGTTTCTCCTTGAGGGGGGCGGCTGACGCCGCCGGGAGGACTGTCTCTCCGCGCCTTTGCGTGAACCGATCCTGCTTCCGCCGACCCGGGTACGCAGTTCCGGGGGCTGGCGGGCGATCGGGCGGGCGGCTGCTCCGGTGGTTCAATGCGGCGGGCGATTGGGGTAGGGGGCGCGGATGCCGCATTCCGTTTCGCACCACATCGAAGTCGATCGTGTCCGCAAAATCGTCGAGCTCCGCGTTTCCGGCGTGCTCGCGCCCGAGGACTCCGAATGGATCGGCGAGGAGGTGCGCGCCGCGATCCGCACGCTGGGCGCGGACGTGGGCCGTCACTGCACGCTCTATGACGCCAGCGGCGTAGCGGTGGTGCCGGCGGCGACGGTCGACCGGATCATGCGCGCCTTCGACAATGCGGAGGTGCGCAAGCTCTGGGCGCGCAAGGTGGCGTTCGTCGTCAGCACCGCGCTGGCCCGGCGGCAGGTGCTGCGGCTTCGGCAGGTCCGGCCCGATTTCGGGGTGTTCGACACGCGCGAGGCAGCGATCGCCTGGCTGCTGGAGGAGTAAGGCCCGTCGGCCCGGGCGCCGAACCCGCCTCAGATCACTTCCATGTCGATCTTGTAATGGTGCCACGCGAAGATCGCCGCCGCCCCGCGGTGAGGGCTCCACGGCTCGGACCATTGCCGAAGCAGCTTCTCGGACGGACGCTCGGCATGGCCGAGGATGCGGCCGATCTCGATCTGCACCGCCAGGTCGCCCGCGGGCCAGATGTCGGGGCGCCCCTCGGCGAAGAGCAGGTAGATCTCGGCCGACCAGCGTCCGATCCCCTTGATGTGCGTGAGCGCGGCGATCGCCTCCTCGTCGTCGGCGGGAAGCTTGTGGAGGTCGAGCCGGCCGCTCGTCACTTCGTCGGCCAGACTGCGCGCGTAGCTCGCCTTCTGGCGCGAGAGGCCGGCCGCGCGCAGCGCCTCGTCCGATGCGCGGGCGATCGTCCGCGGGTCGGTCAGCTCGCCGAGCCCGGCCTCGAGCTTGTTCCAGATCGACTGCGCCGCGGCGACGCTCACTTGCTGGCCGACGATCGTGCGCAGCAGCGTCTCATAGCCGGGATCGCGCTGGCGGGGCGCCGGGTAGCCGGCGCGCGCGAGCGCAGCGGCGAAGGCGGGTTCCATCCCCGCGAGCGCGTCGATCGAGGTTTTGAGCTGGTCGGCGGTCAGGCCCATGCGCGGCATCCTTGAACTGGGAGAGTATCGGCGGCATGGACGCGGCCGACGAAGGAGAATTGCATGCCGAAGCTCATCGTGGTGACCAGGGACGGGCAAGAGCGCGAAGTCAATGGCAGCGCGGGCCTCAGCGTGATGGAAGTGATCCGCGAGAGCGGTATCGACGAGCTGCTCGCGATCTGCGGCGGCTGCTGCAGTTGCGCGACCTGCCACGTCCATGTCGACCCGGAATTTGCGGCCAAACTGCCGCGGATGAGCGAGGACGAGGACGATCTGCTCGACAGCTCGTCCGACCGCGACGCGACGTCGCGCCTCTCGTGCCAGCTGCAGTTCACGCCCGAGCTCGACGGGCTGCGCGTGACGATCGCCGCCGAGGACTGACGCACGCCCGCGCCTGCGCGGTGGGCGGGGCGGTCAACCGGGACAGGGCGGGGTACGCGGGCCATCGCCGAACGGAAGCAGAACAAACTCTGCTTTGCAAGAGGGGGCGGAGCGCCGCATCCGCGCGTGCCGGACAAGGGCTGCGAGCACCGATCTGCCGATAACCATTGGTTATTCCCGTCTTACGCGATGTTCGGTGGACAGCGGCATCGCGGCCGACTCTAGTCCCCCGGCTGACACCGCAGGGGATTGCCGATGCTGAACCGCCGTTCCTTCCTGCTGGGCTCGACCGCCGCGCTGGTCGCCGGCGCCACTGCCGCGGCCGCGCGGCCGCTCGCGCTCACGCGGCAGCGGAAAGTGCAGGGGCTCGGCGCCGGCATCGACATCGTCGACGATGTGTACGGCACCCCGCACATCCGCGCGGCCTCGATCCCGGACGCCTTTTTCGGCCAGGGCTATGTCGTCGCGCGCGACCGGCTGTTCCAGATCGACCTGTCGCACCGCCGCGAACTGGGTCGGCTTTCCGAAGCGTTCGGGCCGCGCTTCGCGGCGCATGACGCTGCGGCGCGCCTCTTCCATTATCGCGGCGACCTCGACGCCGAGCTGCGCGGCGTGCCGGCGAACATCCTTGCCTGCGCGCAGGCCTATGTCGCCGGAGTCAACGCGCGGATCGACGAAGTTCTGGCGGATCCTTCGTTGCTTCCGCTCGAATATCGGATCCTGGGCATTGCCCCGCTCAAATGGGACCTGCGCAACCTGGTGCTCGCGCGCGACGCGGCGGCCGGTAACGCCGACGACGAGGTCCGCCGCGCGCAGCTCGCGGCGCTGGGGCTGCTCGATCTCGACGCGATCGTCGCGCCGCTGCGTCCCGCCTGGACGATGACGGTTCCCGAGGGACTCGACGCTGCGGCGGTCAGCGAGGCCGACCTCGGCGTGCTCCGGCTGGAGCGGCTGCCCTTTGGTCCCGACATCGCGGTGCCCGATCCGGCCGGAGCGGTCGAGCGCGCCAATGCCGGGAGCAATGCCTGGACGGTCGCGCCCTCGCGCACCACCACCGGACGGCCGATCCTTGCCAACGATCCGCATCTGGGCATCGGCGGCTTCGGACCGCGCCATGTCGCGCATCTGAGCGCGCCGGGCCTCGACGTGATCGGCGGCGGCTCGCCGGGGCTGCCGGGCATCATGCAGGGGCACACCGACCGCTTCGCCTTCGGCCGGACCAATTTTCACATCGACCAGAGCGACCTGTTCGTGCTCGAGCTCCACCCCGACGATCCCGAGCGGTACCGGCACGAGGGTGGCTGGAAGCGGTTCGACCGCGTCGAGGAGACGATCGCAGTCAAGGGTGCGGCGGCCGAGCGCGTCACGATGCGCTATTCGGTGCAGGGGCCGGTGATCGCACATGATCCCGCTCGTCGCCGCGCTACTGCGCTCGCGACGGTCACGATGCAGCCGGGCGCGAGCGGCGTCTTCGCGATGATCGCGATCAACCTGGCGAAGGACTGGAAGAGCCTGCGAGACGCCTTCGCGCTCCATCCCTCACCGACCAATTTCCACTATGCCGACGTCGATGGGAACACCGGCTGGCAAGTGATCGGCTTCATGCCGGTGCGCAAGCGGGGCGAGGGGCTGCTGCCGGTGCCCGGCGACGGGCGCTACGACTGGACGGGGCTGCGCAACTTCGCTTCGCTTCCCAGCGAGTACAATCCGGCCAAGGGCTGGTTCGCCTCGGCCAACCAGAACAACCTGCCTGCGGACTGGCCACGCGACCGCATTCCGGCCTTCTCGTTCCGCGATCCCTATCGCTACGAGCGCGTTGCCGACGTGCTCGCGGCACAGGATCGGCAGAGCCTGGCCGACAGCGTCGCGCTGCAGCACGACACGCTCTCGACGCCAGCGCGCCAGTTCCTCGCGCTGCTCCCGCAGAACCCCTCGGCCGCTGCGAAGCCCGCGGTGGACCTGCTGCGCGGCTGGGATGCGCGGATCGAAGCCGACAGCGCCGCGGCGGCACTGTTCCAGATCGTCTGGCGCGACCTCGGCAAGCGCATGCTCGCGGCGATCGTGCCCGCGCCGGCGAAGGCGCTGGTGACCGAGATCGCGCCGTCGATCCTCCTCGGCCTGCTCGCACGGCCCGATGCGCGGCTCGGGCACAACCCGCAGGCCGCCCGCGACGCCATGCTCGACGCAGCGCTCGCCGGCGGCTGGGCGTCGGCGCGCGAGCTTCTCGGTCCCGATCCCGCGGCGTGGCGCTGGGGCACGCTTCATCAGGTCCGCATCCGCCACCCGCTTTCTGCGGTCCCCGCGATCGCGGCGGCCTTCCCGCCGATCGAGGGCGGGGGATCGGGCGGGGACAGCTATACCGTCATGGCGCGCTGGCTCGGCGGAGGGCCGGGCTGGGGCGTGGGCGGCGGCGCGAGCTATCTGCAGGTGATCGACGTCGGCGCGTGGGACAATTCGCTGATGCTCAACCTGCCGGGCCAGTCGATCGACCCACGCTCGCCGCATCATCGCGATCAGTATCGGCCGTGGATCGAGGGCAAGATGCGCCCGATGCTGTTCAGCCGCGCCGCAGTGGATGCCCATGCTGCGGGGCGGACGGTGTTGCGGCCGGACTGATCTGTCCCAATCCTCCCCACACGGGGGAGGATTGGAGAAAGTTACAGCCCCGCCACGCGGAGCACGGCCATCGGCGCATCCTTGGTGCGGTTGTTGACCTTCCACACGATCGTCTTGCCCGCGGCGCCGGCGCGCGCGCCTTCTTCCTGGTTCTGGCTGACGATCTCGGCATTGGTGGTGAGCGTGAAGGTGCCGTCCATCCTGGCGGTGTCGAAGCCCATCGCCTTGCCCATGCCTTCGCCCATGCCCTGGCTCATGGCACCCATCGCGCCGGCACCGCCCATGCCCCCCATGCCGCTCTTGTCCTGCGCGGCGAAGCCCGGTGCCTTGATGCGGATCGCGTCCTTGCCGCGCAGCTCGATCACCACGAAGGGGAAGACCATCTCGGCTTCCTGATTATAGGGGAAGACGAAGCCGTGGCTGAGCCGGCCCGAGATCGCGTAGTCGACGTAGAACAGCCCGTCGCCGCGATATTCGACGCTGCGATAGCCCGCCTCCTTCGCGATCTGCGCGGCGAGCTCGCGATATTCGGCGTCGCGCTCGGCCTTTTCCTCGGGCGTGAGCGCGAGCTCGGGATCCTTCTTGTCCTCCGTCTGGACGAAGGCGGTGTTGGAATAGGCGGCGCCGTCCGAGCTCTCGTCGCTATCGTCCGACCCGGAATCCTTCTTCTCCGCGTCCTCGGCGATCGCGGCCTCCATCGCCTTGCCGCTCAACCGCTTGAGGTCGAGCGCCTGGACCTCGCCCTTATAGGTGAAGGTGAAGCTGCGGTCGGCGCGGATGTCGAGCGTCGATTCGAACTTGCCCGGCGTGAACAGGCATGCCGCGAGCGCAAGCGGCACGAGCAGCGCTGCGGCGAGCGCCTTCCAGTGAAACATCGATACTGCCCCCTGTTGCGGTCCGTCAGCCGCGCGCGGCGATGGCGTAGAGCGCGACCGCTGCGGCGTTGGACACGTTCAGGCTCTCGACCTTAGGCGATATCGGCAGCCTGGCAAGCTCGTCGCAATGCGCCTCGGTGTTCTGGCGCATGCCCTCGCCCTCGGCGCCGAGCACCAGCGCGATGCGGGCGTCGCCGATCGCCTGACCCAGCGTCTGCGTGGCATGGCCGCTGAGCCCGATCCGCCAGAAGCCGGCCTCGGCGATCTCGTCGAGCGCACGGGCGAGGTTGACGACGCGCACCCAGGGCACGGTCTCGAGCGTGCCCGATGCGGCGCGGGCGAGCGCGCCGGACTCGGGTGGCGCATGGCGGTCCTGCGTGACGATGCCCAAGGCATCGAACGCCGCGGCCGAGCGCAGGATCGCGCCGACATTGTGCGGATCGGTGACCTGATCGAGCACGAGCAGCGGGCGCCGGTCGTCCTTGCCCTGCTGGAGCAGGTCGCCGAGCCACACGTCTTCGAGCGGATCGACTTCGGCGACCATCCCCTGGTGCGGCGCATCGTTCGGCACCAGTCGCGCGAGGTCCGCGACGTCCGCGAAGGTCACCGGGATCGACGAGGGCAGGTCCAGCGCGGAAAGCGCCTCGCGCGTGCCCCAGAGCTTGCGAACGGTGCGCTCGGGATTGGCGAGCGCGGCGATGACGGCGTGGCGGCCGTAGAAGCGCGGCCGCGACGGCGCGGCCTGGCTCGGGCGAT
>DATLJJ010000281.1:0-2795 GCA_035538975.1 Sphingomonas sp.
CGGCTATCCGATGGATGGCGTGGTGCTCACCATCGGCTGCGACAAAACCACGCCCGCGGCGCTGATGGCCGCCGCGACGGTCAACATCCCGTCGATCGCCTTGTCGGTGGGGCCGATGCTCAACGGCTGGTTCAAGGGCGAGCGTACCGGTTCGGGCACGATCGTGTGGAAGGCGCGCGAGATGCTCGCCGCGGGCGAGATCGACTACAAGGGTTTCATCGAGCTGGTCGCCAGCTCGGCACCGTCGACCGGCTGGTGCAACACCATGGGCACCGCGACGACGATGAACTCGCTGTGCGAGGCGCTCGGCATGTCGCTGCCCGGCTCGGCGGCGATCCCCGCGCCCTACCGCGACCGCGCCGAGTGCGCCTATCGCACCGGCCTGCAAATCGTCGAGATGGTCAAGGCCGACCGCAAGCCCTCGGACATTCTCACCCGCACCGCCTTCCTCAACGCGATCCGCGTCAACTCGGCGATCGGCGGCTCGACCAACGCGCCGATCCACCTCAATGCGATCGCGCGCCACATGGGCGTCGAGCTCGACCTCGCCGACTGGGAATCGCACGGCGCGGACATCCCGCTGATCGTGAACCTGCAGCCGGCAGGCAAATATCTCGGCGAGGATTTCTATCGTGCCGGCGGCGTGCCCGCGGTGATGGGCCAGCTGCTGCGCGCCGGGTTGATCGACGGCTCCGCGCTGACCGTCAACGGCCAGACCGTCGCCGATAATGTCGCCACCGCCGAAAGCGGTGACACCGACGTGATCTTCCCGCTCGATGCGCCGCTCAAGGCGGCCGCGGGGCTCACCGTGCTGTCGGGCAATCTGTTCGACAATGCGGTGATGAAGCTCTCCGTGCTTTCGGACGAGTTCCACCAGCGCTATCTCTCCGATCCCGAACATCCGGGCATGTTCGAGGGCACCGCCGTCGTGTTCGACGGACCCGAGGATTATCACCACCGCATCGACGATCCCGCGCTCGGCATCGACGAGAATTCGATCCTGATCATGCGCGGCGCGGGGCCGGTGGGCTATCCGGGCGGCGCCGAGGTGGTGAACATGCGTCCGCCCGCCGCGCTGATCCGCGCCGGCGTGCACGCGCTGCCGTGCCTCGGCGACGGTCGCCAGTCGGGCACCAGCGGCAGCCCCTCGATCCTCAACGCGGCGCCCGAGGCGGCGGTCGGTGGAGGGCTCGCGCTGGTGCAGACCGGCGACCGCATCCGCATCGACCTCAAGAACCGCACGGCGGACATGCTGGTCGACGATGCCGAGCTGGCGCGCCGCCGCGAAGCGCTCGCCATCGATTATGTCCCCGAAAGCCAGACGCCGTGGCAGGAGATCCACCGCAAGTTGGTCGGCCAGTTCGACGGCGGCGCGGTGTTCGAGGACGCGGTCAAGTTCCAGCGCATCGCGCAGAAGTACGGCGTGCCGCGGGACAGCCATTGATGAGCCTGGTCCACACCATCCCGCGCGACTGGTGCGACCTGCTCGGCGAGGGGCCGCTCTGGTCCGCGCGCGACAATGCGCTTTACTGGACCGACATCCTCTCGCACCGGCTCCACCGCCTCTCGCTGGATGGCGGCGAACTGAAGATGTGGCAGTTCGACGATTATCTCGGCTGGGCGGTCGAGCGCCAGGCAGGCGGCCTGATCCTCGGCGTCGGGCGCAGCTTCGTCCGCTTCGATCCGGAAACCGGCGCGCGCGAGATCATCGCCTCGCCCGAGCCCGATCGAGAGGGCAACCGGATCAACGACGCCAAGGCGGATTCCCGCGGGCGCATCTGGGCCGGCACCATGTCTATCAGTTGCGAGGACCCGACCGGCAGCTTCTACCGCCTCGACACCGACGGGCAGGCGACGCGCGTCGATGGTCCCTACACCATCGCCAACGGGCCCGCGATCGCCGCCGACGGCAGCTTCCTGCTGCACACCGACACCGCGCTGGCGACGATCTTCCGCTTCGACATCCTGGATGACGGCACCCTCGGGCCGCGCACGCCGTTCATCGCCTTCCAGCCGGAATGGGGAAATCCCGACGGCATGACCTTCGATGCGGAAGGCTGCCTGTGGGTCGCCTGCTGGGGCGCGGGCCAGGTGCTGCGCTTCTCGCCGGAAGGCATGCGCGAGCGGGCCATCGCGTTGCCGGCCAGTCAGATTACAAGCTGTACCTTTGCCGGCTCCGCGCTCGACCGGATGTTCGTCACCTCGGCCAGCGTCGGGGTGGACGAGCCCGAGGCTGGCAAATTGTTCGAGGTCGATCCAGGCTGCCGCGGCCTGGCGGCCCAGCTATATCGCGGTTGACCGGAGGAGAAGGAATGAACCACGCTCGTTTGCTGCTTGCGGGAACGGCGCTCGCCTGTGCGCTGGCTTCGAACGCCGACGCTGCGACCGCCAGGCGCGGCACTTTCGGAAAGTTGCCCGACGGACGCGCAGTTCCCGCGGTCACGCTCACCAACGGCAAGGGCGTTTCGGCGACGGTGATCGCTTACGGTGCGACGCTCCAGTCGGTGATCATGCCCGACCGCAACGGCCGCAAGGCCGACGTCGCGCTCGGCTATGACAATATCGAGCAATATCTCGACAAGCCGCAATATTTCGGGTCGATCGTCGGTCGCTTCGGCAACCGGCTCGCCGCGGGCCGCTTCACGCTCGACGGCAGGACCTACCAGACGCCCGTCAACAACGGGAAGAATGCGCTCCACGGCGGCACCAAGGGCTTCGACAAGGTGCTGTGGGACGTCGTCTCGGTGAAGGACGGTCCGACCGCCTCGGTCACGCTGCGCTATGTCAGCCCCGAC
>DATLJJ010000282.1:0-9256 GCA_035538975.1 Sphingomonas sp.
CGCCCTGCGGTGCGGTCCACTCGCTCTCGCCGATGCCATTGGCGTCGATCGTGAGCGGCAGGTCGTAACGCGTGTCCGATCCGCGGTGCGAAAGGCGCAGCGTGCCCTGAAACGCCGGGCTGGTGGCGAAGCCCGATGCAATCGGCTGACGGACGATGTGCTTCATGTGGATGGTCTCGCCCTGGCGGACGAGCGCGCGGTCGAAGACGGTGTGGAAGATCTGCTCCTGCGCCTGCCAGCCATAGGGCAGGTCGAAGTCATAGGGGCGGATGCCCTCGCCCCAGCTGGTCAGCGTGAAGCTGAAGTCGTCGGCCTTGCGTGCCGAGACCATCAGCGGGGAGGACTCGCCCGAATCGCAGCTGCCGAAGGTGTTGGGCTCAGGCAGTCCCTTGGGCACGCCGAGCCGGCCCGAGGCGTCGGTGGTGCCGCGCGCGAGCAGCTGGCCGGTGCAGCTGTCGGTCACGCGCACTTCGGCGCCGCCTACTCCCTTGCCGTTGTCGAGCGCCGTCACCCAGACGAGCGAGGTATCGCGGCCCCATTTGAAATGCACCGCCATGTTGGTGACGAGCGCGCCCGCGGCGACATAGCGCGGCGCGTTGCGGCCGAGCAGCGCCTGGCCGAGCCGGGGGCTGGCCAGCTCGACGACGTAGAAGCCGGGCTGCGTCAGAGGGATTCCG
Organism: Sphingomonas sp.; assembly: GCA_035538975.1. GTDB lineage: Bacteria > Pseudomonadota > Alphaproteobacteria > Sphingomonadales > Sphingomonadaceae > Sphingomonas. The sequence goes on from DATLJJ010000282.1 coordinate 678, forward strand.
ACGACTTCGAATTCCTTGCCCTTGCCGGGCAGGTCGAGCTTGAAGGGCTTGCCCGTGGCGCCGGTGAGCAACTGCCTGGCACCGGTCTGGTTGACCTGCACCGTCTCCGTCCCGCGCTTGACCTCGTCGACCTTGCGCGCGCCGGCGTCGTCGATCGCGCGGAGCCAGCGGGCGATCTCGCCGTCGCCGCCCTCCACCTTCAGGCTCTGTCCGCCCACCGCCATGCGATTGCCGCCCAGCGCCGCCTCGACGTTGCGCACGCTGACCGGCAGCACCCCGCCTTCCTTCGATTCGAGGATGCCGAAATTGGCGGCGAACTTCACCAGCGGCGGCGCTTCGTCGAAGCGTATGTCGAGCGGGAAGCGTTCGGCGTTGGAGAGTTTCCGCCCGCTCTCGTCGGCCACGTCCCCGGGCAGCACCAGGCTGGCGGTGACCGCGGCGGGGAGCGGCGCCTTGAAGCGCACATCGGCGATCGTCGCCTTGCGCTTCTCCTCGTCGGAGAGCTGCGGGCTCAGCGTCTTGCCGTCGGGCAGGCGAATCCGGATCGCCTCGGCCTGCGCGCGCGGGATCGGCGCGGTGAAGCGCACGAAGGCGTCCTGCACCGGGCTGCACCCCGCCTGCGGATTGACGCGCGAGCATTCGAAGCGCGCGGCGAAGGGCTTGCGCACGGTAAAGTCGAAGCGCTGGTCAGCGCCCGCAACGCGGCCACCGGCGGCGGCGATGTCCTTGCCCCATACCAGTGCCATGTCGCGGCCCGGCGGCAGCGGGCGGCGGCACTTGAGCGCGACGACGCTGGCGGTCGCACGCGTGCGTGCCGCGGCATCGGCGGGGAGCGCCTGCGGCAATCCGGCCTCCTCCTGGAAGCTGCGGACTTCCCACCGATCAGTGCCGAGATCGCCGAGAAGCTTGGGCGCGACATCGGCGGGGAGGACGTCGACGGGAATCTTCTCGCCGATCCCGTCGACTGCGCAATAGGCGTTGGCGGCGACTGATGCGCGGTCGGGCGCAAGGTTGGCGGCGACGAGGAAGACCTGGTCCTCCTCGATCTCGCCGCCGTAGCGATTGGGCAGCACCGCACGCGCGATCGGGCCGCCGCTGTCGACGGTGAAGCGAGTCTGGCCCTTTACGTCGACGCCGCCCAGCGTGCGCAGCTTGTCGGCGAGCGTGAAGGTGCAGGTCACGCCGCCGGGGAGAGGGTTCGCGAACTCATGGACATAGGTCTGCTGGTCGACCCAGCGGCCCTCGCCCGCCACGGGGCATTCGGCCTTGAAGGGAGAGGCGGCGCGCGGGTCGCCGAGCGCGACCATCGGCTGGTTGAAGCGTGCGGTGAAGCGCTCGATCGCGCCGTCGCCGACACCCGGGGTGAACATCTCCACCTGCGGACTATTGTCGCCCAGCGCAGCGATCGCTCCCAAGGGCGCCACGACCAGCGCCAAGATCCCCAGCCGCGCACCTAGCCGCATCGCACACCCTCCCCAAAGGTCGCGCCACGATACCCGCGCTGAATGGACCGTCCAAGCAACGATTTACTGTCTCCATTCCGGACGATTCACCATGCGAAGTCCCGGACAGGCGATTGATCGTCGCGCGATATGGCCCGGATAAAGGCGCATCCGAATCGGAGACGCCGCCGTGGGGGAAGGGCAGGTTCTCATTTCCGCAATCGATGCGGTTGCGCGCGAAGCGACTCTGTTCGCTGCGATATGGTTCCTGATAGGCGGAATCGACGATTTGGCCGTGGACATCATCTACTGGATTCGACGGATCGCCATCGCGCCGAGATCGGCTCCGGCACTTGCGCGAAGTCCCGACGCATCGCCGCCGACCTTCGCTGTTTTTGTTGCTGCCTGGGATGAGTCTGCGGTGATCGGGCAGATGCTCCGCACTGCGCTCGGCCGCTTCGACTATCCCGCCTACCGCATCTACGTCGGCACCTATCCCAACGATCCCGCGACCATCGCGGCGGTCGAGGAGGTGGCTAGCGCCTTCCCGCGCGTGCGGCTGGTGGTCGGGCCGCTGCCGGGGCCGACCACCAAGGCCGATTGCCTCAACGCATTGTGGCGCGCGCTGCGCCGCGACGAGGCCGAGGGCGCTCGCTTCGACGCGGTCGTCCTCCACGACGCCGAGGATCTCGTCCATCCGCTCGAGTTCCAAGTGTTCGCGGGCCTGATCGGCGCACACGGCGCGGTGCAGATCCCCGTGCTGCCGCTCCGCCATCCGGGCTCGCGCTTCGTCTCCGGCCATTACCTCGACGAATTCGCGGAGGCCCACGCCAAGCAGCTTCCGGTGCGCCAGGCCGTAGGTGCGGGACTGCCGCTCGCGGGCACCGGTTGCGCGATCCGGCGCGACATGCTGGAGCGGATCGCCGAGGCACGTGGCGGTGCGCCGTTCGACGCGACCAGCCTCACCGAAGACTATGAGCTCGGCCTCACGATCAGCGCGATGGGCGGCGCGCCCGTGATCGCGCGTGTGCCGGAGGCGCCGGGCGGCCCGCCCGTCGCGGTCCGCGCATATTTCCCCGCCACCGTCCGGGCGGCGGTGCGGCAGAAGGCGCGCTGGATGATCGGTATTGCACTCGCGGGATGGGATCGCACCGGATGGGGCGAGCCCGGACGCATCGGCGACCACTGGATGCGCATGCGCGACCGGCGCGCGACGCTCGCGATTCCCGTCCTGATCGTCGCCTATTGCGCGCTGCTATTCTGGGGATTGTCGATGGCCGCTCATTGGGCTGCGGGAAGCCACCCGCCCGCGTTGCGCCCCGGCATGGCATTGCTGCTCGGTGCGAACCTGGCACTGCTGGTCTGGCGGCTCGCGATGCGAATCCTGTTCGTACGCGCGGCCTATGGCTGGGGCGAGGCGCTGCTCTCGGGGCCGCGGATGCTGGTCGGCAATTTCGTGGCGCTGCTCGCGGCGCGAAAGGCGTTCTTCGACTATCTGGGGATGCTGCGCGGCGCGGCGCCGCGCTGGGACAAGACCGCACATCACTTCCCCGAAGAGGTCGGGCCCGCGGCATGAGCGGCAAGGGGCGGCCCTTACGCTTCCTGATGCTGCTGACGCTCGGCTGGACGGGCACGCGTGTAGCGTTGCTATGGTCGCAGACGGGCTCGCTGCCCGCTGCGGTCGAGGCACTGATCCCCTTCGCGTCCGCCGACGCAGCGCCAGAGCCGGCTGCCATTCCGGCGCAGGCGGCGCAGTGGCAGCGGCGCAAGGTGCCGGCAGACCGAAAGCTGGCCGTCGCCACCTTCGCTGCCGTACCACAAGCCCGCGAGCCCCGGCCGGTCCGCGAAGTCGATCCGCTGCGCGTGCAGATCGCGCTGCTGGGATTGGTGCAATATGGCCCCGCCATCCCGATCGAGGCCGCGGGCATACAATCGACGGGTGCGCCGGCGCCGGAACGGCTCGACCCGCTGCCGGGGCGCTGGTCGGCGAGCGCCTGGGCGGCGTTCCGTCCGGGGCAGGGGATCGGCGCCGCTCCCGGCGCAGGGCAGCTCGGTGGCAGCCAGGCGGGGGTGCGTCTCGCCTATATGCTCGCGCCCCGTCAGCGGCTCGCCGGCTTCGCGCGTTTTACCGCGCCGCTCTCCACGCGCGGCCGCGAGCTGTCGCTGGGTCTCGAATGGCAGCCGACTCGCGCGCCGGTGCGGCTGGTCGCCGAACAGCGCTTCGCGCTCGACGGCGGCGGCAGCGGGCCGGGGCTTGGGGTGGTCGCAGGCGTCGATGCGTCGCTGGCGCACGGCTTCCGTCTCGAATCCTACGGCCAGGCCGGCGCTGTCCGGCGCCGGCGCATCGAGCCCTATGCCGACGGCGCGGCCCGCGCGACCCGTGCGGTGTTCGATGAGCACGGGGTCCGGCTCGCGCTCGGCGCCGGTGCCTGGGGCGCCGCGCAGCGGGACGCGGCGCGGCTGGATCTCGGCCCTTCGGCGCTGTTGGCAGTGCCTGTCGCGGGCCAAACCTTCCGCCTCGCGCTCGACTGGCGCCAGCGTGTGGCAGGGCGTGCGCGTCCCGGTTCGGGCCCGGCGCTCACGATCGGGAGCGATTTCTGACCCGAAGTCTTTTGCCGAGGCGCGCAAAAGCGGTATCGCATTGAAGGCATGGACCTCTATCTCCCCATCGCCAATCTGTCGGTCAACGCGCTGGTGATCGTGGCGCTCGGTCTCGGCGTGGGCCTGCTCTCGGGCATGTTCGGCGTCGGCGGGGGGTTCCTCACCACGCCGCTGCTGATCTTCTACGGCATCCCGCCCACCGTCGCCGCGGCATCGGCCGCCAGCCAGGTGACCGGCGCAAGCGTGTCGGGCGTGTTCGCGCATTTCCGGCGCGGTGGGGTGGACGTCCACATGGGGCTGGTGCTCGTCGCCGGCGGCGTGATGGGCAGCCTGATCGGCGCGGCGCTGTTCGCGCTCCTCCAGCGCAGCGGCCAGATCGATACGGTGATCGGCGTGCTCTATGTGCTGATGCTCGGGTCGATCGGCTGGCTGATGCTGCACGAATCCATCGGCGCGGTGCGCGTCGCGCGGGGTGCCCGCCCCCCCAAGGCCCGCAAGCGCCGCCACCATCCGCTCGTCGCGATGCTGCCGCTGCGCTGGCGCTTCTATCGTTCGGGGCTCTACATCTCGCCGCTCGCGCCGCTGCTGCTCGGCGTCTTCACCGGCATCCTCACGGTGCTGCTCGGCGTCGGCGGCGGCTTCATCCTCGTGCCGGCGATGCTCTATTTGCTCGGCATGGGCGCGCAGGTGGTGGTGGGCACCTCGCTCTTCCAGATCCTGTTCGTCACTGCGGCAGCAACGCTGGTGCACGCCACCACCACCAAGGCGGTGGACATCGTGCTCGCTGCACTGCTGCTGCTCGGTTCGGTGACCGGCGCGCAGCTCGGCGCGCGCTTTGCCCAGACGATGAGGCCCGAATATCTGCGGCTGGTGCTCGCGGTGATGGTGCTGCTGGTGGCGCTGCGCATGCTGCTCGGGCTCGCCTGGCGGCCCGACGAGATTTTCACGGTCGAGCTGCTGTGAAGCGGGCCGGCGCCGCCCTGACAATGCTCGTCGCTCCGCTGCTCATGGGGCAGGCGAAGCCCGAGCTGGTGCCCGACGTCTCCCAGCGCAACATCGAGATCGCCTATTCCTTCACCGGTGCCGAGCTGCTGCTGTTCGGCGCGATCCTCTATCCGAACGGCCGCATCCCCGGGCCCGAAGAACGGCCCGCCGACATCGTCGTGGTGGTGAAGGGACCCACCGAGGCAATCCAGGTGCGCGAGAAGGAGAAGGTCGCAGGCATCTGGGTCAACGCCCAGACGATGCGGTACCGCTCGGCCCCCAGCTTCTACGCGATCGCCTCCTCGCGCCCCGTGCGCGCGATCCTCGACGAGCGCACCCGCGCCATCTTCGAGCTGGGGCTCGACAGCCTTCAGCTCTCCCCCGCCTCGGGCGCTGCGCCCGAAGTGCAGCAGCGGTTCGATCGCGGACTGGTCGACCTGCGCGTCCGCAACGGCCTGTTCTACGAAGCGCCGGGAGCGGTCGAGATCACCGACGGCGTGCTCTACCGCGCCCGGCTCGCCATCCCCGCGCGCGTGCCGGTGGGGCGCTTCACGGCGGAAACCTTCCTGATCCGCGACGGACGCGTGCTCGCGGCGGCGGTGCGACCGATCGACATCCGCAAGTCGGGATTTGAGCGCTTCGTGGCGACCAGTGCCGAGCGCTATTCGCTCGCCTATGGGGTGGTCGCGGTCGCGCTTTCGGTCCTGTTCGGCTGGGGCGCCGGCGCGATCTGGCGGAGAATCTAGGGCCTCCTACGCTAGTCAGACAAAACGCAATATTTACCTCCTGTCGTCATGGTCGCTCCCGCAATTCTGTGGAGTGACGAATGGAAGGCCAGTTCGGGTCGCGGGGTATGGAGAACGCGACGCCCATTCCTGTGGCGGACGTGCTGCCGTCGCTCACTCCGATGCGCGCCATCGGTGCGGTGCTCGATATATCGGGCTCCTCGAGCCAGGTGATGTTCGACCATGCCGAAATCGACGCGCTGGCGCAGAGCCACGACGCGGCAATCGCCAATGCCGGTCAGGTTGGCAGCCAGGTCAAGATGCGCGTCGGCGGCACCTGGTTGATCGCCAATGTCCGCTCGCTCCGGCTCGAAGGCTCGGGCGACAGGATTGCCGCGCAGGTCGACTTCCTCGGCGAAGGCGACGAGGAGAAGCTCACCGGCAAGCTCTACAAGTTCCGCCGCGGCGTAACGCGCTATCCGGTGCCCGGCTGCGCGGTCTACCCAGTGACCACGGCCGACCTGAAGCAGATCTACGCAGCCGACGAGCGCGCGCACATCGAGGTGGGCAATGTCTATCCCACCAAGGACATCCGCGCCGCCCTCTATGTCGACGCCATGCTCGGCAAGCATTTCGCGCTGCTCGGCTCGACCGGTACCGGCAAGTCGACCGCGGCCGCGCTGATCCTCCACCGTATCTGCCAGCTCGCACCGCAGGGTCACATCGTGATGATCGACCCGCATGGCGAATATGCGAGCGCGTTCAAGGACGCCGGCGCGCTCTACGACGTGTCGAACCTTCAGATGCCCTATTGGCTGATGAACTTCGAGGAACATTGCGAAGTGTTCCTAACCACCGACGGTTCCGATCGGCAGGTGGATGCGGACATCCTCGCCAAGTGCATCCTCGCCGCCAAGGGCAAGAACCGGCTGGCGCAGGAAGTCGGCAAGCTGACGGTCGACGCGCCCATCCCCTATCTGCTTTCGGATCTGACGCAGATCATCCAGCTTGAGATGGGCAAGATGGACCGCGCGACCGATACCGCTCCCTATCTGCGCCTGCGCAGCAAGATCGACGAGATCAAGGGCGATCCGCGCTACGCCTTCATGTTCTCGGGCATGCTCGTCGCCGATTCGATGGCGAGCTTCCTCGCGCGCATCTTCCGCCTGCCGGGCGGCGGCAAGCCGATCTCGATCATCGACGTCTCGGGCGTGCCCAGCGAAATCACTTCGGTGGTGGTGGCGGTGCTCAGCCGCATGGTGTTCGACTTCGCGATCTGGTCGCGGGGCGAGGCCAAGCGGCCGGTGCTGCTCGTCTGCGAAGAGGCACACCGCTATGTCCCAAACGAACGCAACGCCGACGGCTCGTCGGTCGGCCGCATCCTCAGCCGGATCGCCAAGGAAGGCCGTAAATACGGCGTGTCGCTTGGGCTGATCACCCAGCGTCCTTCGGACCTCGCCGAAGGCGTGCTCTCGCAGTGCGGCACGATCCTGTCGATGCGCCTCAACAACGAACGCGACCAGGCTTTCGTCCGCGCCGCGATGCCCGAAGGCGCGCGCGGCTTCCTCGATTCGATCCCCGCGCTGCGCAACCGCGAGTGTATCGCGGTGGGCGAAGGCGTCGCCACGCCGATCCGGCTGCTGTTCGATGCGCTCGAGGAGCACAAGCGCCCGGCCTCGGACGATCCGCTTTTCTCGGAGCTGTGGCGCGATACCGGCGGCGAGGAAGCGATGCTCGAACGCACGATCAAGCGCTGGCGCTCGCAGGGGAAGTAGGCGTCGGAACGGGTGCTGAGCGGGAGGGGGCGAAATGCGAATCAAGGTGCGGGTGGCCGTGCTGGCTTGCGTCCTGTGCGTCGCGCCGGCTTTGGCGCAGCAACAGCAGCAGCAGGGCAACATCCAGATTATCGCTCAAGCTCTTGACCGATGCATGGCGACATATGCGGTCCGTTTGACCCGGACCGCTGCGAGCGACGACGATATCTATGGACAGGCGACCACGTCCTGCAAATCCCTTCGCGATCAGTTGACCGCGGCAATCCGCGCGCAGGTTCCGTCCGCGCAGGCGACATCGTTACTCGGTTCGCTTGATGCGCAGGCGAAACCGAATTTCATGGCCATGTTGGCGAAAATCCGCAGCGACCGTGCAGCGCGCGCAGGGGATTAGCTTAGCCGCTTTTCTTGGCACCGACCTTCGAGGCCTGGCCTTCCCGACTCGTTATTCCGCGTCTTTCACCGCGCCATGCCCCACTGGCACCCGTAGCAGCGCATGGAGCTTGGCCTTGAACTCGCCCAGGTCGTTGCCGGTCAGCTGCTGCGTGCTCGTGAACGACACCGAGCGCGGGTTCACGGCGGCGCCGTTCTTGTAGAGCTCGTAGTGGAGGTGCGGGCCGGTCGAGAGGCCGGTATTGCCCACCGCGCCGATCTGCTGGCCGCGGCGGACGTGCTGGCCGCTGCGGACGTAGATACGGCTGAGGTGACCATAGCCGGTGGCATAGGGCCCGCCATGGCTCACCTTGATGAAATTGCCATAGCCCGAGCTGCGGCCGGCGAACTGCACCACGCCGTCGCTCGCGGCGAAGACCGGCGAACCCCAGGGCGCGGCGATGTCCACGCCCTTGTGCATGCGCGTGAAGCCCAGGATCGGGTGCCGGCGCATCCCGAAGCCCGAGGAGAAGCGGCCGTTGGCGGGCATCGCCATCGCGCCGGTGGCGCTGCCGCGCCCTGCACCGTCGAACCAGCTCGTCTTGCCGTTCTGCTCCCAAGGGAGCAGCTGGACCTTGTTCGTGCAGCCGCTGACGCCGGCGTACATCAGATTGCCCAGCTGG
>DATLJJ010000283.1:0-2130 GCA_035538975.1 Sphingomonas sp.
TGACCCGATCGCCCCGCTTGACGCGCCGGAGCTGCGTGGTTAGGAGAACAAAATGCGAACGGAAACGGGCATCCCTCCGGCTTCCTCTGCGCTCGCCGCGCAGTTCGCGCGCGTACGGGCGCTGAGCGAGGCGCTCGCCGCGCCGCTTTCCGATGCCGATGCGACGATCCAGTCGATGGACGACGCCTCGCCCGCCAAATGGCACCTCGCGCACACGACGTGGTTCTTCGAGACCTTCGTCCTGCGCGATCATGTGCCCGGCTATCGCCTCTACGACGATCGCTGGCCCTATCTCTTCAACAGCTATTACGAGGCTGAGGGGCAGCGCCACGCGCGTCCGCGCCGCGGCATGCTGTCGCGCCCCGCCCTCGCCGAAGTGCTGGCGTATCGCGCGCACGTCACCGCGGCGGTGATCGACGCGCTTCCCGGGCTGTCGGATGCGGTGCACGAACTGGTGCTGCTCGGCTGCAATCACGAGGAGCAGCATCAGGAACTGCTGCTCACCGACATTCTCCACCATTTCTCGGTCAATCCGCTCGAGCCCGCCGTCTGGCCGGGCGATCGCAAGGTCCCGGTCGAAATGCCCGGCCCGGTCGGCTGGATCGAGGGTGCGTCGGGGCCCGCGTTGATTGGCGCACATGCGCAAACTTCGAAAAGTTTCGCCTTCGATTGCGAGGGGCCCCGCCACTCGGTGCTGCTCCACCCCCACGCGCTGGCCGACCGCACCGTCACCAACGGCGAATGGGCGGCGTTCATCGCCGACGGCGGCTATCGCGACCCGCGGCTCTGGCTGTCCGACGGCTGGGCGTGGATACAGGCCAATCATGTCGAGGCACCGCTCTATTGGGAGCAGCGGGGCGACGTCTGGACGCGTTTCGGGCTCGACGGCCGCCGCCCTATCGACCCTGCCGCCCCGGTCACCCACGTCAGCTTCTACGAAGCCGACGCCTATGCCAGCTGGGCCGGCGCGCGGCTGCCGACAGAGTCCGAGTGGGAAGCCGCGGCTGCGGCGCACGACCCGCTCGCGGGCAACCAGCTCGATCGCGCGGGCCCGGTCGAGCCGCGCCCCTGCTCGGAAGGTCCGGCCTTCTTCGGGGACGTCTGGGAATGGACCGGCAGCGCCTATCGGCCCTACCCCGGCTTCCGCCCTGCGGAGGGCGCGGTCGGCGAATACAACGGCAAGTTCATGAGCGGCCAGTTCGTGCTGCGCGGCGGCAGCTGCGCCAGTCCTCGCGGTCACGTGCGGGCGAGCTACCGCAACTTCTTCTATCCCCACCAGCGCTGGCAGTTCACCGGCGTACGCCTGGCGAAGGATCTGTGATGCTCAAGCAGGAAGTCGAGGACGGACAGATCCGTCTCGCCGATCCCAATTTCCGCGCCGATGTGCTGGGCGGCCTCGCCGCGCGCCCGCGCGCGATTCCCGCACGCTGGTTCTACGATCGCCGCGGCTCCGAACTGTTCGAGGCGATCACCCGGCTTCCCGAATATTATCCCACGCGTACCGAGACGGCGCTGCTCCTCCAGGTCTCGCGCGAACTGGCCGCCGCGGTGCCGCCGGGCGCGGCAGTGATCGAGTTCGGCTCGGGCTCGTCGACCAAGACTCCGCTCCTCCTGCGCAGCGTCGCGCCGGCGGCCTATGTGCCGATCGACATTTCGGGCGACTTCCTGCGCGAGTCCGCCCGTGCGCTCGGCGAGCGCTTTCCGGACTTGCCGATCCTGCCCGTGGAAGGCGATTTCCTGCGCCCCGTCCCGCTTCCGCCCGAAGTGGCGGCGATGCCCCGGCTCGGCTTCTTTCCGGGCTCGACGATCGGCAACATGAACGCCTGGCACGCCGTCGACCTGCTTCGCGCGATGCGGGACTGGCTGGGCGAGGGCGCGCAGCTGCTGATCGGAATGGACCGGGTCAAGTCTCCGCAGGTGCTGGTCCCGGCTTATGACGATGCCGAGGGCGTCACTGCCGCCTTCAACCTCAACCTGCTCGCGCGGATCAATCGCGAGCTCCAGGGCACGATCCCGCTCGACGCCTTCCGCCACCGCGCCATCTGGAATGCCGACGCCGCCCGGATCGAGATGCACCTGGAAGCCGTTCGCGACGTCGACTTCCAGGTCGATGGCCGCGCCTTCGCGATC
>DATLJJ010000284.1:0-1898 GCA_035538975.1 Sphingomonas sp.
GGCGGCACCACGGTCTATCTGTTCGGCGACGTGACGAAACTGCCCGATCATCGCACCAAGATCACCTGCCGCGTGCATGACGAGTGCAACGGCTCCGACGTGTTCGGCTCCGATATCTGCACCTGCCGTCCCTATCTCATCCACGGCATCGAAGAATCCGCGCGCGGCGCGCAGGAGGGCGGGCTCGGGCTCGTCGTCTACAACCGGAAAGAGGGCCGCGCGCTCGGCGAGGTCACCAAGTTCCTGGTCTACAATGCGCGCAAGCGCCAGGAGGATGGCGATGCGGCCGCGGCGTACTTCGAGCGCACCGAATGCGTCGCCGGCGTGCAGGATGCACGCTTCCAGCAACTGATGCCGGATACGATCCACTGGCTGGGGCTCAAGCGGATCGACCGCTTCCTGTCGATGAGCGACATGAAATACGACGCACTGACCTCGCAGGGCATCGACATCGTCGAGCGCGTGCCGATCCCGCTGGAGCTCATTCCCGCCGACGCCCATGTCGAGATCGCCGCGAAAAAGGCCGCCGGCTATTACTCGACCGACATCGCGCCGGAGAAGGACGTGAATGGCGTGGTCGGGCGTTCGCTGGAAAAGTACTGATCGCGCGATGGACGCTTTGGAAATGCAGGCACGCTCGCTGCTCACCGCACACGCGGTGCGCGCGCGGGCGAGCCAGATGCTCGAACTCGGCCTCGCCGGCAGGCTCACACATTTCAGGATCGATCTCGACCGTATGGACGGCGTCGCGGAGGCCGTGCTCACGGTCACCCGAAAAGCCTATCCGACGCTGGACGTTCCCTTTCATGCGCGCTGGCGGCACTTCGTGCTTGGCGGCGCCGATCGCTGGGCGCGGCTGGCCGACGCTGCGTCCTGGCCGGATCGCGCGGCGCGGGCGCGCTCCGAATTCGATCTTGCCATCGTCAGCGTTCTGCTCGATGCCGGCGCGGGCGCTGCGTGGCGCTACCGCGATGCGGTGACGGGACAAGCCATCGGCCGCTCCGAGGGGCTTGCGATCGCAAGTCTCGACATGTTCGCAGGCGGGCTCTTCTCGCATGATGCCGGCTCTCCGTTCAGGGCCGATGCGGATGTGCTCGCAATGCTGCAGGCCGCGGCACTCGCATCCGCCTTTCAGGCGAGCGATGCCAATCCGCTGCTCGGGCTCGAAGGACGCACCGATCTGTTGCGGCGCCTTGGAAAGCTGGCCGCGGATCGTCCAGAGGTCTTCGGTCTGCGCGATACGCCGCGGCCGGGCGGGCTGTTCGATTACATCGCCGCGCAGGCCTCAGGCGGGGTCATCACGGCGCCCGCCATCCTGTCGGCGGTGCTGAACCAGCTCGGTCCGATCTGGCCCTCGCGGCTCGAAATCGCAGGCATTCCGCTCGGCGATTGCTGGCGGCATCCAGCGATCACGGCGGATGACGCGACCGCAGGTCTCGTGCCGCTGCACAAGCTGTCGCAATGGCTGAGCTACTCGCTGATCGAGCCCCTCCAGCGCGCCGGCTTCGATGTGACCGACATCGACGGCTTGACCGGACTTGCCGAATACCGCAATGGCGGCCTGTTCGTCGATCATGAGGTGCTGCGCCTGCGCGATGCCGCCGACGCCCAGCGCGCGCATGCGGTGGATTCGCTGCTCGTCGTGGAGTGGCGCGCGCTGACGGTCGCGCTGCTGGATCGTCTTGCCGAACTCATTCGCGCCAAGCTCGGCCGCACGCCCGAGAGGTTGCCGCTCGCCAGCATCCTCGAAGGCGGCACCTGGGCCGCCGGCCGCACGATTGCCTTGTCGCGACGCCCCGATGGTTCGCCGCCGCTGAGGGTGATCAGCGACGGCACGGTGTTCTAGAATGGTCTGCGATTTGCGACCACGCGCGTCATTGCGAGCGCAGCGAAGCGAT
>DATLJJ010000285.1:0-11779 GCA_035538975.1 Sphingomonas sp.
TGTCTCTAGGTCTCCTGATGGATCAATTGTCGGCGGCGCGAAGCTCGGGCTGCAGCGCATCCCAGCTATAGGCGCGCACCTTGCGGCCGTTGACGAAGAAGGTCGGGGTGCCGTTCACGCCGTGGACGTTCGCGCCATCGGCGTTGGTCTTGGCGACGCGCCGGATCGCTGCGGGGTCGGCCAGGCAACGACGCGCCTGCGCCTCCGGCACGCCGTGCTGCTTCATGAAGGCGATCGCCCCCATCGCCTCGGCGAAGCGTGTCGCCATCTGCGGCGGCGGGAGCTGCTGATAGCCCTCCAGCGTCTTCGCCGGCACTTTCTCCAGCCGCTCGGCAAAGCCCTGCTGGTTGGCGAACATCGCGTCGAGCACGGGGAAGAAACGCTGTGTCGGCACGCACTGGTTGAGCAGCGCCAGCGCGAAGTCGGGCGCGCCGTGGATCAGGAAGTCGCGGAACTCGTAGCTGAGCTTGCCGCTGGCGATCCATTCGCGGCGCAGCGGTTCGACGCCTTCCGCGGCGAAGCGGCCGCAGGTGGGGCAGGTGCGCGAGCCATATTCGATCAGCTTGATGGGCGCGGCGGGATTGCCCTGGCGATAGCCGCCCTCCGCCGTCCGCACGACGGTGTTCACCCATTGCGCGGGCGCACGCTTCGCCTGACCTGCGACTGCGGGGCCCATGCCGACGAACAGCAGCAGCGCTGCCGCGAACAACCGAAGCCCACGCATCAGTCGATCCGGCCCAGCTGCGGCGTCTCGCCATTCGCCGCCACCCCGGCCGCCAGCGCCTCGAGCACGGCCTTGAGCTCGGGATCCACGATCCCCCGCAGGCTCTGGCCCAGCGATTCGGGCACGGGCTTGAGGCCGGGCGGCGGCGCTGCCTTCTCGGTGCGCTTCACTTCACCGTGCCGGATCGCGAGCCGCGCCACTGCCGGATAGCCGAAGAAGCGGTTCACCCGCTCGACGATCTCGGGCGCGATATGCTGCATCATCGGGGCATGCGCACCCGAGACGACCAGGCTCAGCACGCCCTCGGCGCGCTTGCCCTGCGGGAAGCGAATCGATTCGGGGATCGATACGCGTGCATAGCGCTCGCCGACGATCTCGCTCCAGCGACTCACCACGCTGTGCTGGACGAAGCCGAACTTGCGGAATGCCGCGCGGCCCACGTCGGGCAGCAGCTCGGAAACCGGCCGCGCGCGGTTGGAGCGCTGGGGCTCTGGCTTGGGCTGGCGCGTGGTTGCCCGTGCAGTCGGCTTTGGGGTCTTCGTCATTTCCCCCAACCCATGCCATAGGGCCCTGTGCCCGACAACGTCCCACGCGCAATCGCCGCTTCGCTGCTCCACTGGTACGACGCGCATGCGCGCGACCTGCCATGGCGCGCGCGGCCCGGCGCGAACGCGCCCGAACCCTATCGCGTCTGGCTCTCCGAAGTGATGCTCCAGCAGACGCAGGTCGCGAGCGTGATTCCCTATTTCGAGAAGTTCACGGCGCGCTGGCCGAGCTTCGAGGCGCTGGCCGCGGCCGACGACGCCGAGTTGATGGCCGCCTGGGCGGGGCTCGGCTATTATGCCCGGGCGCGCAACATGGTCGCCTGCGCGCGCGACGTGGCGGCGCGCGGCGCACTGCCGGAAACCGAGGCGGAGCTGCGCGGGCTTCCGGGAATCGGCGCCTATACCGCAGCCGCGATCGCCGCGATTGCGTTCGGGCAGCGCGCAGTCGTGGTGGACGCAAACGTCGAGCGCGTCGTCACGCGGCTCTTCGCGATCGCCGAGCCGCTCCCCGGCGCGCGGCCGCTGATCCGCGACCGGACCGATTCGATCACTCCCGATGCGCGCGCGGGCGACTTCGCGCAGGCGATGATGGACCTCGGCTCGGCGATCTGCACCGCCCGCGCCCCGCGCTGCCTCGCCTGTCCGCTCAGCGAACATTGCGCGGGCTTCGCAAGCGGCGCACCCGAGACGTTCCCGGTCAAGGCGCGGAAGGCGCCCAGGCCGCAGCGCTTCGGGACGATGTTCTGGGCCGAGAGGGACGGCAAGGTGCTGCTCGTTCGCCGTCCCGCCAGGGGACTGCTCGGCGGAATGCGCGCGCTCCCCACCGGTCCCTGGGACGCCTCGCCGCCCGGGCTCGCCGATGCGCCTCTGGCGGCCGAATGGCGCATGCTCGGGGTCGGCGTCCGGCACGGCTTCACGCATTTCAATCTGGAGGTCGCGCTTGCGGCTGCCACAATCCCGTCGCAACCAGACGCCACGCAGGGCGAATGGTGGCCGATCCGGGAAATCGAATCGGCGGGGCTGCCGACGGTGTTCGCCAAAGCGGCAAGGATATTCGGGAGGGAATATGCATAAGGGTTTGGCTTGGGGTATCGCTGCGTCGCTCATGCTCGCCGCGCCGGGCGCGCTCGCGCAGCAGGCGGGTACGCAGGCTGCGGCGGCAAGCCAGACGCAGGCGTTCGTCGACCGCTATGTCGCCGAGGGCCGCGTGCCCGGCGCTGTCGCCGCCTTTGCCCGCGGTGACGGCGCTCCGACGGTGGTCGTCAGCGGCCGCATCGCCAGCGAAGCCGATGCACCGAAGGCGGACATGGACAGCCTGTGGCGCGTCTATTCGATGACCAAGCCGATCACCGGCATCGCCGCGATGATCCTGATCGAGGAAGGCAAGCTCAAGCTCGACCAGCCGATCAGCGATTTCATCCCGGCGTTCCGCAACATGAAGGTGCTGGTCGATCCTGCGAAGGACCTCACCAGCCGCCCGGCGACGCGTCAGATCACCGTGCGCCACCTGCTCACGCACACTGCGGGGCTGGGCTACAACATCATCACCAAGGGGCCGCTGCTCGACGAGTACAACCGGCTGGGCATCAATCCCGCGCAGGTGAGTGCGGCGATGGAGCCGGGGATGCGCGCCGCGCGGCCGAAGAATCTCGAGGAGTTCGCGAACCGGGTCGCGACGCTGCCGCTGATCGCCGAGCCGGGCGCCAAATTCAGCTATTCGATCGCGCTCGACGTGCTCGGACGCGTGATCGAAGTCGCGAGCGGCCAGCCCTTCGATCAATTCGTCAACGCACGCATCTTCGCCCCGCTCGGGATGAACGCCAGCTTCTGGACCGTTCCAGCGGACAAGGCGGGCATGCTTGCGACCAACTATGCGCTGCTCGGCACCAATCGCGTCGCGATGGACCCCGGCGCGACGTCGGTGTGGCTGCAGCCGCCGAGCTTCCCCTACGGGGGTGCGGGGCTCGTCATGTCGGCGCGCGACTATGATCGCTTCCTCCACATGCTGGTGAACGAGGGCACGCTCGACGGCGTTCGCATCCTCAAGCCGCAGACGGTGCGGCTCGCCATGTCCGACCTTCTGCCCGCCGGAGTCGACAAGTCGATGCTGACGGACATGGCCAAGGATAGCGGCGTGCCGATGGGCTTCGGCGCGGGCGGATCGGTCTATCTGGCGGACAGGCCGGGCGGGCCGGGCAAGGGCACCTTCGGCTGGGCCGGCGCGGCGGGCTCGATCGGCTGGGCGGACCCGAAGAACAAGATCCGCGCCACGGGGATGATCAACCTGTTCGGCGACGAGCGCTTCAAGCGCGAGCTTTCGCGCGCGGTCTACGCCGATCTGGCCCAGTGACCGGCGCGAGGGTGATCGGGGCAGGGGTGATCGCTCCGGGGTTCACCGGCGGCACGGTCGATCGTGCCGACCGCGTCAGGCATGAACCTGAGCGGCTCGCCGCCGCCGAGGCCGACCCGCGCGCGCGGCTGCTCGTGCTCGACGAGCTCGACCCGCGTCTCGACGACGCGGGTCGATTGGCGTGGACGCCGCTGAACGGCACGCCGGGCGCGGCGCTGTTCCTCGGCTATGATCAGGATGGCGCGCCGCTCTTCGTGCCGGCGCCGTCGCAGGGCCAACGCTTCTCGAATGCGCGCTCGCCCGAGCTGTTCGCGATGCTCGATCGCTTCCAGCCCGCCGACGCGGCGCTCTATGCCGGTGCGCGCAGTCTGGTCGACTGGCACTCCCGCCATGGCTTCTGCGCGGTCTGCGGCACGCCGACGGCGATTTCCCATGCCGGCTGGGCGCGCCAGTGCCCCAATTGCGCGACCGAGCATTTTCCGCGCGTCGACCCCGTGGTGATCATGCTCGCCGAGCGCGGCGACCGGGTGCTGCTCGGTCGGCAGGCGCCGTGGCCGGCGGGACGCTATTCGGCGCTGGCCGGCTTCCTCGAAGTAGGCGAATCGATCGAGGAGGCGGTGCGCCGTGAGATCGCAGAGGAATCGGGCGTGCCCACGGGGCCCGTCCGCTATGTCGCGAGCCAGCCCTGGCCCTTCCCCTCGTCGCTGATGATCGCGTGCATCGCCGAGGCGCTCGACGACCGGATCGTGATCGACGTCCACGAGCTCGAGGACGCGCGCTGGTTCACGCGCGACGAGGTTCGCCTCGCGCTCGCCCGCGATCCCGCCGCGCCCTTCGGCGCCCCGCCCCCCTATGCCATCGCCAACACGCTGCTCACGGCCTGGGTGGCGGGGGCCTAGCCTGGTCCCTAATCCTCCCCCGCAGGGGGGAAGATCGGCAAGTCCCCCTACGGCCGCGCGCGCGCCTGGGGATAGGTGCCGAGCACGCGCACCCATTTGGAGTGGAACTTGAGCTCCTCGAGCGCGCGATCGAGCGCCGGTTCGCCTGGACCGCCGACGATGTCGGCGTAGAATTCGGTCGCCGCGAAGCTGCCGCCGCGCTGGTAGCTTTCGAGCTTGGTCATGTTGACGCCGTTGGTCGCGAACCCGCCCAGCGCCTTGTAGAGCGCGGCGGGCACGTTCTTCACTTCGAAGATGAAGGTCGTCATGAACGGCCCTGCGCCGTCCAGCGGCCGCGGATCGCGCGCGAGGATCACGAAGCGCGTCATATTGTGCTCGGCGTCGGCGAGATCGGTCGCGAGCAGATCGAGCCCGTAGAGTTCGGCGGCCGGCGGCGGCGCCAGTGCGGCGACGGTCGCGTCGGCCATCTCGGCGACCACCGCCGCGGCGCCCGCCGTGTCGGGGTAGGACACCGGCGAAATGCCGTGTGCCTTCAGCCACTGGCGGCACTGGCCGAGCGCCTGGGGATGGCTCATCGCCTGACGCACGCCCGCGATCGGTCCGGTGCCCATCAGTCCGTAGCGGATCGGCAGGAAATGCTCGCCGACGATCGTGAGCCCCGATTCGGGGAGCAGGAAGTGGATGTCGGCCACGCGGCCGTGGAGCGAATTCTCGATCGGGATCATCGCGCAGTCGGCGCGGCCTTCCTTCACCGCTTCGATCGCGTCCTCGAACGAGAAGCAGGGGAGCGGCAGTCCGTCGGGCAGCGCCTCGCGCACCGCGACGTGCGAATTGGCGCCGGGCGCGCCCTGAAACGCGACCGCGCGCGCGGGCTCGGCGGCGGCTTCGGCGATCATCTGCGCCACGATCGGGCGCGCGGGTGCGGCGAAATTCTCCATCGATGCGCGGCGCTAGCGGCCCTTTCGACAGCCGGCAAGCCATGCTTGCGGTCGCGAAAGCCCCAGCCTAAAGGGCGAGCGACTTACCTTTAGGGGCATGCGATGGACGATCGGTTCAATACTATTGCGGGCTGGGCTCTGGCGGGCGGGATTGCGGCGCTTGGCCTAACGATCGTGAGCGGCATGATCTTCCATTCCGAACGCCCCGAGAAGATGGGCTACGCCATCGAGGGCGTAGAGGCTCCGGGCGAGGGCGGCGGCGCGGCTGCGGTCGAGCCAATCGCGACCCGCCTCGCCCAGGCTGATCCGGCCAAGGGCGCCGACGTGTTCAAGCAGTGCACCGCCTGCCACACGATCAATCAGGGCGGCGCGTCGGGCATCGGCCCGAACCTCTACGGCGCCGTGGGCAAGCCGCACGGCCACGTGCCCGGCTTCGCCTATTCGGATGCGCTCAAGTCGGTCCCCGGCAACTGGACCTTCGAGGCGCTCGACGCCTGGCTGACCAGCCCGCGCAAGTATGCCCCGGGCACCAAGATGACCTTCGCCGGCATCGCCAACCCGCAGGACCGCGCGAACGTCATCGCCTATCTCAACAGCCAGGGCTCGAACCTGCCGCTTCCGGCCGCTCCGGCCGAAGGCGCCGCTCCCGACGCGAACGCCCAGGCGAATGTCGCCGAAGGCCCCGGCACGGCCGAAGTCTCCAACCAGGCGGCTCCGGCGGCGGGTGCTCCGGGCCAGGATCCGCAGGCTGCGATCCAGGCCGAGGAAAAGGGTTCGCTCCCCAAGAGCAACCACTGATCGCGGGCACATCGCCCGAACGTCAAAGGCCGCCCCTCGAGGCGGCCTTTTTCGTTTTGGCCCGCCTCAGCGCCGCGCTTCGCGGTCGCGCCAGAAGTCCTGGACGATCTCCCAGCCTTCCTCGGCGGTCTCGACGAAGCGGAAAAGATTGAGGTCGCGCGGGGAAATCACGCCTTCCTCGCACAGCGCGTCGAAATTGACGACGCGGTTCCAGAATTCCTTGCCGTAGAAGAGCACCGGGATCGGCTCGATCTTGCCGGTCTGGATCAGCGTCAGCAGCTCGAACGCCTCGTCGAAAGTGCCGAAGCCGCCCGGGAACACCGCCACTGCGCGCGCGTGAATCAGGAAGTGCATCTTCCTGAGCGCGAAATAGTGGAACTGCAGGCTCAGCCCCGGGGTGACATAGGGGTTGGGCGCCTGTTCGTGCGGCAGCACGATGTTGAGCCCCAGCGTGTCCGCGCCCACGTCGCGCGCACCGCGGTTGGCGGCTTCCATGATCGACGGCCCGCCGCCCGAGCAGACCACGAAGTGGCGCTTGCCCGATTCGTCGAGCGGGAAGTTGCTCGCCAGCCGGCCGAGCTCACGCGCGACGTCGTAATATTTCGACTTCTCGATCAGCCGCTCGGCGATGCGCTTCTGCCCGGGCGTCTCGGCGAGATCGAGCAGCGCCTGCGCCTTGGCCGGCTCGGGAATCCGCGCCGAGCCATAGACGACGAAGGTCGAGGCGATGTTCGCCTCCTCGATCAGCAACTGCGCCTTGAGCAGCTCGAGCTGGAAGCGCACCGGGCGCAGATCCTCGCGCAACAGGAAGTCCATGTCCTGAAAGGCGAGGCGATAGGCGGGATGCTCGGTCTGCGGCGTGCCCGCGGCGGTGTTGGCGTTCTCCGCTTCCTGCTGGGCAGGGCGGAAGACGCGGCTGGGAACTCGTGTGTCGTTCATTTAGCTCCGCTTAGGCGCATGCGGTCCGGGCTGCAAATGCGCAGAGGAGTCAGGCGCAGAGCGGCCGGCCGCCCATGTCGAAATGCAGATGATTATAGTGCGCCGCATTGTAGTCGGGCGTGAGCACGGTCTTGAAGCGCCGGCACGCCGACTGGCGGATCACTGACAGGAACGCGCGCACCGCCGGGTCCTGCGCGCGCCAGTCGCGCTCGATCGTGATCCGGCGCCCGTCGGCCAGCACGAATCCCGATATGTCGACGGCATTGGCCGCGGCATGTTCCGAAAGCCGCGCCGCGCTGGCGTTGCCGATCACCGCGCGGCACGAATAGGTGCCGAAGCTCTCCACCCTTGCCAGCTCGCTTCCCAATATCTGCGCCGCGGCCGGCGCGACTGCATAGCGCACCCAGCCGGTGAAGGCCTGCGCCAGCCCGCAGCGCATCCCCTTCAGATTGGTGACGGGAACGCCGATGTCGATCAGCTCGACCGTGCCCGCCATGAAGCAGCCGCCGTCGAACTCCCTGTCGGCGAGCGGGCTGAATCGGATATTCTGTCGCGAGAGCTCGGTGAAGCATTGCTGCGTCTCGCGCGGCGTCGGCCGGGTGAGCGTCGATTTGATCGCCTTCGTCCGCGCGGGCCGTTCGTCATCGCCGCCGCCCGCGCAGGCGCCTGGCAGCAACAGGAGCAGCAAGGCAGGCCAGACGCGACGCAACATCGCCCGAGCATAGCATGGCCGGGCGAGCGGAAAAGCTACGCCTTTCGTCCAGCTTTTGACTTGGTCGCTGTTACCGTTACCATCCTCTCCGGATGCCGGGCGGAGACCCGGCAAAGGGGAGAGGCTCGATGGCCCGATTGCTTGCCGCGCTCGCCTGGGCGCTTTCACTTTTCGCATTTCCCGCGCTTGCCCAGCAGCCTCCGGCCGAGCCGCAGCGCATCCCGCTCTGGGCGAATGGCGCGCCGGGTTTCGAGAGCCGCGCCAATATCCCCGAGGAGTCGAAGGACTATTGGACGCGCTCGATCAACAATCCCGGCATCACCTACTACCCCGCGCGTCCCGGCCGCGAGACCGGCGCGTCGGTGCTGATCATGCCGGGCGGCGCGCACGAGTTTCTGGTGATCACCACCGAAGGTGATCATGTCGCGCGCTGGTTCAACGAGCGTGGCGTTTCGGCCTTCGTGCTGCGCTACCGGCTCTTTCGCGGCAAGGATTCGCCGTACAGCTTCGAGAATGCGAGGCAGGACGCCGAACGCGCCGTCCGGCTGATCCGCTCCCGCGCAACCGAATGGAAGCTCGATCCCGAACGCGTCGGCGTGATCGGCTTCTCGGCCGGTGGCGAGCTCGCGCGCGTCACGCTGCTGAGCCCGCCGGTACCCGCGCCGGGCAAGGGCGACGCGATCGACAGGCTCTCCGCCCGCCCCGACTTCGGCATCCTCGTCTTCCCCGGCCCTTTGCACGGCGAGGAGAAGATCACCGCCGATTCGCCACCGCTGCTGCTTACTGCCGCGAGCGACGACCAATGCTGCTCGCAGCCGCCGATCGACCTGCTCACCGCCTATCGCGCCGCGGGCGCATCGGCCGAGCTCCACCTCTATGCGGCGGGCGGCCACGCCTACAACATGGGCGAGACCACGCCGCTGGTGAGCCTGCGCCACTGGCCCGAGCGAATCACCGACTGGATGACCGACCGCGGACTGCTCACGCGCTGGCCGCCCGAGCCGCAGCCGGCCAAGCCCTGACTCGCTATTGCTCTCCCTGCTTGCAGGGAGGGAGCGCACTGTCCTTCCTTCGCCGTACCGCAACGCAATTGACTTTCCCCGCCCCGCCGCTAGGGGCGACGGCGGGCCACGCGGTCCCAACGCCGCGCGTGCTCTCTGCGAGGAGAGTCTATATGACTGATACGACTGCCGCCGGCGCCACCATTGCGCCTGCCGTTACCAAGCCCGCCACCAAGCCGGCACGCCCCTTTTTCTCTTCCGGTCCCTGCGCCAAGCCTCCGGGCTGGGACGCCTCGAAGCTCGCGAGCGAATCGCTCGGCCGTTCGCATCGCTCGAAGCTCGGCAAGACGCGCCTCCAATATTGCATCGATCTGATGCGCGAGATGCTCCAGCTTCCGGACACGCACCGCATCGGCATCGTGCCCGGATCGGACACCGGCGCCTTCGAAATGGCGATGTGGACGATGCTCGGCGCGCGCGGCGTCACGACGCTCGCCTGGGAGAGCTTCGGTGAAGGTTGGGTCACCGATGCCGTCAAGCAGCTCAAGCTCGAGCCGACGGTCATCCGCGCCGACTATGGCCAGCTCCCCGATCTCGACAAGGTCGACTGGGCCGACGACGTGCTGTTCACCTGGAACGGCACCACCAGCGGCGTCCGCGTTCCCGACGGCGAGTGGATCCCCGCGGACCGCGAGGGCCTGAGCTTCGCCGATGCGACCTCTGCCGTGTTCGCCTACGACATTCCGTGGGACAAGATCGACGTCGCCACCTTCTCCTGGCAGAAAGTGCTGGGCGGCGAGGGCGCGCATGGTGTGCTCATCCTCGGCCCGCGCGCGGTCGAGCGCCTCACCGAATACACCCCTGCCTGGCCGCTGCCGAAGGTGTTTCGCCTGATGGCCAAGGGCGCGCTCGCCGAAGGCATCTTCAAGGGCGAGACGATCAACACCCCGTCGATGCTCGCGGTCGAGGATGCGATCTTCGCGCTCGAATGGGCGAAGGGCCTCGGCGGCCTCAAGGGGCTGATCGCGCGCTCGGACGCCAATGCCGCCGCGCTCGACAAGATCGTCGCCGAGCGCGACTGGCTCGGCCATCTCGCGCAGGATCGCGGCATCCGCTCGAAGACCAGCGTCTGCCTGACCGTCGAGGGCGCCGACGAGGCGCTGATCAAGAAGATGGCGTCGCGTCTCGAGAAGGAAGAGGCCGGGTTCGACGTCGCGGGCTATCGCGACGCCCCCGCGGGCCTGCGCATCTGGTGCGGCGCGACCGTCGATACCGCCGACATCGAAGCGCTCGGCCCCTGGCTCGACTGGGCCTACGCCACGGCCAAAGCCGGCTGACCTGATAGCCCTCTCCCGCTTGCGGGAGAGGGTTGGGTGAGGGTGAGGCCCTCACCGCCAGCGCTTCGGCAGAATTTGACACGACACACCCTCACCCCGACCCTCTCCCGCAAGCGGGAGAGGGGGAATTGGAGGCAGACATGCCCAAGGTACTCATCAGCGACAAAATGGACCCCAAGGCCGCGCAGATCTTCCGCGAGCGCGGCGTGGAAGTGGACGAGATCACCGGCAAGACGCCCGAGGAGCTCAAGGCGATCATCGGCCAGTATGACGGCCTCGCCATCCGCAGCTCGACCCGGGTGACGCAGGAGATCCTCGACGCCGCGACCAACCTGAAGGTCGTCGGCCGCGCGGGGATCGGCGTCGACAATGTCGACATCCCTGCCGCCTCGGCCAAGGGCGTGGTGGTGATGAACACTCCGTTCGGCAACTCGATCACCACTGCCGAGCACGCGATCGCGCTGATGTTCGCGCTCGCCCGCGACCTGCCCGAGGCCGACAAGTCGACTCAGGCCGGCAAGTGGGAGAAGAACCGCTTCATGGGCGTCGAGGTCACCGGCAAGACGCTGGGCCTGATCGGCGCGGGCAACATCGGCTCGATCGTCGCCGATCGCGCGCTGGGTCTGCGCATGAAGGTGATCGCCTATGATCCCTTCCTCACCCCCGAGCGCGCGCTCGAGATGGGCGTCGAGAAGATGAACCTCGACGACCTGCTGCTGCGCGCCGACTTCATCACGCTGCACACGCCGCTGACCGACCAGACGCGCAACATCCTGAGCCGCGAGAACCTCGCCAAGACCAAGAAGGGCGTGCGCATCGTCAACTGCGCGCGCGGCGGGCTGATCGACGAGGCGGCGCTCAAGGAAGGGCTCGAGAGCGGCCACATCGCCGGCGCGGCGCTCGACGTGTTCGCCACCGAGCCTGCCAAGGAGCATCCGCTGTTCGGCACGCCCAACTTCATCTCGACGCCGCACCTCGGCGCCTCGACCACCGAGGCCCAGGTCAACGTCGCGATCCAGGTCGCCGAGCAGATGGCCGATTATCTGGTCACCGGCGGCGTCACCAACGCGCTCAACATGCCGAGCCTGTCGGCCGAGGAAGCGCCGCGGCTGAAGCCGTACATGGCGCTGGCCGAAAAGCTGGGCTCGCTGGTCGGCCAGCTCGCGCACGGCGAGCTGTCGAACATCGCAATCGAAG
The DNA here is from genome assembly GCA_035538975.1 of Sphingomonas sp. GTDB lineage: Bacteria > Pseudomonadota > Alphaproteobacteria > Sphingomonadales > Sphingomonadaceae > Sphingomonas. The sequence goes on from DATLJJ010000285.1 coordinate 11,441, forward strand.
TCGAGGGTGCGGCTGCCGAGCTCAACCAGAAGCCGATCACCGGTGCGGTGCTCGCGGGGCTGATGCGCGTCCATTCGGACACGGTGAACATGGTCAACGCGCCGTTCCTCGCCAAGGAGCGCGGGCTCGACGTCCGCGAAGTGCGCCACGATCGTGAGGGGGACTATCACACGCTCGTGCGTGTGACCGTCGGCACCCAGGCGGGCGACCGCTCGGTCGCGGGCACGCTGTTCGGCAATTCGGCGCCGCGGCTCGTCGAGCTGTTCGGGATCAAGGTCGAGGCCGATCTCGCCGGGCACATGCTCTACATCGTCAACGAGGACGCGCCGGGTTTCATCG
>DATLJJ010000286.1:0-3688 GCA_035538975.1 Sphingomonas sp.
CCTGCTCTATGCCGGGCCCAACCGGCTGATCCGCCAGCGTCTCGCGGTGCTCGACCTGCCCGAGGCAAACGCGATGCGCGCGCCGGGCGAGGCACCCGGAATGATGGCGCTCGAGATCGCGATGGACGAGATGGCCGAAAAGCTCGGGCTCGATCCGGTCGAGTTCCGGGCGATCAACGACACGCAGGTCGATCCCGAGAAGCCCGAGCGGCGCTTCTCGCAGCGCCAGCTGATCGAATGCATGCGCACCGGCGCGGCGAAGTTCGGCTGGGACAAGCGCAGCGCCAAACTAGGTCAGGTGCGCGAGGGGCGCTGGCTGGTGGGCCTCGGCATGGCGGCGGCGTTCCGCAACAACATCAACATGAAGTCGGCGGCGCGCGTGCGGCTCGATGCGCGGGGCGTGGTGACGGTCGAGACCGACATGACCGACATCGGCACCGGCAGCTACACGATCCTCGGCCAGACCGCCGCCGAGATGATGGGCGTGCCGCTCGATCGCGTGGTGGTGAAGCTTGGCGATTCGAGCTTCCCGGTCTCCGCCGGTTCGGGCGGGCAATGGGGCGGCAACAGCGCCTCCGCCGGCGTCTATGCCGCCTGCGTCAAGCTGCGCGAGGCAGTGGCGCAGAAGCTGGGGTTCAACTCCCCCGACGTCGCCTTCGTCGACGGCAACGTCATCGCCGGTGGAAGGCCGGTTCCGCTGGCGCAGGCCGCGCAGGGCGGCGAGATCGTTGCCGAGGACGTCATGGAGTACGGCGACCTCGCCAAAAAATACCAGCAATCGACATTCGGCGCGCACTTCGTCGAGGCGGCGGTCGACGCCTTCACCGGCGAGATCCGCGTGCGGCGGATGCTCGCGGTGTGCGCTGCGGGGCGTATCCTCAACCCCAAGGCTGCGCGCAGCCAGGTGATCGGCGCAATGACGATGGGCGTCGGCGCCGCGCTGATGGAGGAGCTCGCGGTCGACAAGCGCTTCGGCTTCTTCGTCAATCACGACCTCGCCGGCTACGAGGTGCCCGTCCACGCCGACATCCCGCACCAGGAAGTGATCTTCCTCGACGAGACCGATCCCACGACCTCGCCGATGAAGGCCAAGGGGGTGGGCGAGCTCGGCCTGTGCGGCGTCGGCGCAGCGATCGCCAACGCGGTGTACAACGCGACCGGCGTGCGCGTGCGCGACTATCCGGTCACACTCGACAAATTCCTCGACCGGCTGCCGGCCATCGCCTGAGGCGACCGCCGGCGCCGGCAAGCCTCACTCGCTCGGTCGCCCGCCTTCCTTCCACTCGGGCTTCGCGCTGCTGTTCGCGAGGCTGCGCAGCGGCGCGACGAGCGACTGGATCGCGCGCGTCATGAAGGCCGTGTCGAGGTTCGCCACCGTGTCCTCGGGCGTGTGGTAGCTGGGGATCACCGCCCAGCCGGATACGGTGTGCGCGACCACCCCCTTGAGCGCGAGGGCATAATTGTCCGAGCGCTGGAAGAAGTTCTGCTCAGGGTAGGGATCCGCGGTCACCAGCGCGCCGTGCGCCTTGAGCGTCTCGCCGAAGGTCGAGCGACCGAAGCCCGTCATCATCATCGTGCCGGCGGGAAGCTTGGGGTCCTGCGCGCCGATCATCTCGAACTCGAGGTTGGCGACGATCTGGTCGAGCGGCACCGGCGGATGCTCGGCGAACCAGCGCGCGCCGAAGCCGCCCGCTTCCTCGCTGCCATAGGCGACGAACAGGATGCCGCGCCGGTTGCGCTTGCCGCCCGCGAGCGCCTGCGCCAGCTCGAGCACCGCGGTGGTGCCCGAGGCATCGTCGTTCGCGCCGTACATCACCTTGCCGTCGGGCCGCACGCCCAGATGGTCGAGGTGCGCGCTGAGCAGGATCACCCCCGCCTGGGGATCGGTGCCCGGCAGCCAGCCGATCGCATTGGTGGTGACGCGGTTCTCCTCGACCAGGCCGGGGAGCGCGAGCGACACTTCGGTACCCTCCTGCGCGGCGAGCCTGTCGAACGCCGTATCGTCGAGCGCGACGACGGTGGGCCGCGGGCGCGGCGCCTGGCCCTTGATGTAGCGCGGCAGGCGCGGTGCCCCGCCGATGCGCTGGTAATAGTCGCGCACCTCGGCCGTCGCGCGGATGATCACCAGCTGCGTGCGGGCGGGATCGACCGACCCCGCGAGGCGCAGCGGATTGCCTTCCTTGCCCGTGAGCATCACCACGTCCGCGGCGGGCAGTTCCTTCGGATCGCTGCCCGCATAGAGCGTCAGCTTGCCGCGCGCCGGCTGGCCGGAGGACGCGAAGAGCAGGGGGTTCTCGATCGCGGATCCGTTCGCCGTGAGCACCGGCGCGCCGTCGAGCCGCAGCCGGACGATCTCGATCGGCTGGGTATAGCCCTGCATCCCCGGCGCGGGCAGCAGCCCATAGCCGCGGAACGCCGCGCCGACATAGGCGGCGGCCATCGCCTCGTCCGGGCTCGCGCTCTCGCGGCCCCTGAGCGCCTCGCCGGCGAGATAGGAGACGTGGCCACGGACCGATTCCTCGCGGACGGTCTGCGCTTGGGCAGCGGGGGAGAGGAGGGCGGCCGCGAGCGCGCCAGTCAGGAAAACGGTCTTCAGCTTCGGCATGGTGATCTCCCCCTTCGGTGCCACGGCCTTAGCGGAGCCGGTGTTGGATTCCAGCCCGCTAACTTCCCACTTTTCCCGCGAATCGCGACATTCCGTTTCAGGCGCGGGCAACTTTATGTCGCGGTCCGACGCCCGCGCCCTAGGCCCGGTTGCCCGGCGAAAGGGGAGAAGAAGCATTCCTGCATGCTGCCGCCTGTGTCCGGGAAGGCCGTGAGGCCGAGCGCTCGAGGCAAGCAGACGAAATCCTATTTGCAACGGAGGGAGGTTATTCAGCCCGTCGTTCGCCCAGGCTGCCGTTCATCGCCGGCACGGGCGTGCGGGGTTGCCGACCACCGTCGTCCCGCGGGGTACGTCGCGCGTCACGATGCTACCGGCTCCTACCACCGCGTCGTCTCCTATCGTGACGCCCGGGAGGATGATCGCACCGCCGCCGATCCAGACATTCCGCCCGATCGTTATCGGCCGCCCCCATTCCAGGCCACTTGCCCGCTCGGCAGGGTCGCGGGGATGGTCGGCAGTGAGAATCTGCACTCCAGGGCCGATCTGCGTTCCGTCACCGATGATCACCTCGACCACGTCGAGGATGATGCAGCCGAAGTTGAGGAACACGCCGCGGCCCAGACGGATGTTGTACCCATAGTCGCAATGGAAGGGCGGCCGAATGACCGCACCCTCCCCGACCTCCGCGAAGCGTTCCCGCAGGAGCACCTCACGTTCGGCCGGCGACAGAGTGAGCGACTGGTTGAACCGCTGCATCCATTCGGCCGCGGCCGCCTGATCGGCGATGATTTCGGGATCGCTGGCGCGATAGGGTTCGCCAGCAAGCATCTTCTGCTTTTCCGAGCGAGGGGTCACTGGCCTTGCACCAGACCCTCGGGCTGCACTGCCTGCTCCGGCGCACCGCGACCCGCCACGCGCCGCTTTCCGAGCGCGGCGCGGATCGGCACGTCCCAGAACCCATAGGCGAACCACGCCACCAGGGCGGTGAACGGCACGAGCGCGATGCCAATGGCGAGCTGCACCGATGCAGGAGGACCGAATTCGACGTAGTTCATCCAGACGTACATGAACGGAAAGTGGGTG
>DATLJJ010000287.1:0-16474 GCA_035538975.1 Sphingomonas sp.
TGGCGCTGAGCCAGGGAGTCGAGGCGTGGATGACCGGCGTCTTCGCCTGCAACCAATATATCGATGCGCAGGCGCCCTGGACACTCAGGAAGACCGATCCCGATCGGATGCGCGCGGTGCTGCGGACGCTGATCCGCGCCATCCGACAGCTTGCGGTGGCGATCCTGCCGGTGATTCCGACTTCGGCCTCGAAGCTGCTCGCGCAACTGCCCTCGGCCGACGACGAGGACTTCCGCGTGGGAACGCCGACACCCATTTTCCCGAGGCTCGAGCTCAAGGCGGAGGAAGCGTGAGACTGGCCGACAGCCACTGCCACCTGATCTACAAGGGGCTGGGCGAGCAGCAGCCCGAAGTGCTGGCGCGCGCGCGCGAAGCCGGCGTGGTTGCGATGCTCAACATCTCGACGCGCGAGAACGAATGGAATGACGTCATCGCAGTCGCCGAGCGCGAGAGCGACGTCTGGGCATCGGTGGGCATCCATCCGCACGAGGCTGACCAGCATCCCGACGTCGATACCGCCAAGCTCGTCGAGCGCGCCGCGCATCCGCGTGTCGTCGGCATCGGCGAGAGCGGGCTCGACTATTATTACGACCACAGCGACCGCGACCGACAGCGCGCGAGCTTCCGCGCACATATCGCCGCGTGCCGTGAGACGCAGCTCCCGCTGATCGTCCACACCCGCGACGCCGAAGCGGACACCGCCGAGATACTGCGCGACGAAATGGGGAAGGGCGCTTATCCCGGCGTCATCCATTGCTTCACCGCGAGCCGCGACTTTGCTCAGATCGCGTTGGAACTCGGCTTCTACATCTCGATTTCGGGTATCGTGACTTTCAAGAACGCCCGCGACCTGCAGGAGACCGCGTCGCAGCTGCCGCTCGATCGGCTGCTGATCGAGACCGACGCGCCCTTCCTCGCTCCGGTGCCGCACCGGGGCAAGACGGGTGAGCCGGCGTTCGTGGCGGACACCTGCCGGTTCCTGGCAGGGCTCCGGGGCGAGGATCCCGAGATGCTCGCCGAGGCAACGCGGCAGAACTTCCACAAGCTCTTCGCCAAGACGCTGGTCTGACGTGAAAATCCGGATCCTCGGATCGGGTACATCCTCAGGGGTTCCGCGCATCGGCGACGATTGGGGCGCCTGCGATCCCGCCGATCCGCGCAACCGCCGCACCCGCGCCTCGGTTCTGGTCTCGACCGAGACTACCACGATCCTGATCGACACCAGCCCCGACATGCGCGAGCAGCTTCTCGCAGCTGGAGTGAGCGACATCGACGCGGTGATCTGGACGCACGATCATGCCGACCACACACACGGGATCGATGATCTGCGCCAGCTCATGCATCTGCGCGGCGGGGAACCGGTGCGCGGATTGGCGCGTCCCTTCACGCTCGAGCAGCTTCAGGCGAAATTCCCCTATGTGTTCTTCGGGCGCGGCGGATACCGCCCGACCGTCGCGATCGAGGCATTGCCCGACACGCTCGATATCGGCGATATCCGGATCACCGTCGCCGACCAGCCCCACGGGGGCATCACCTCCGCGGGGGTCAGGTTCGAAAGCGACGGCAAATCAATAGGGTATGCCACGGATTTCCACCAGATGACGAACGAGATGCGTGCGCTTTACGCCGGGCTCGACGTCTGGGTGGTCGATGCGCTGCGCCGCGCGCCGCATCCCACGCATCCGCATCTCGACGAAGTGCTCGGCTGGATCGCCGAGCTGGAGCCGCGGCGTTCCGCACTTGTTCATATGGACAATTCGATGGACTATGCGCGTCTGGCGTCCGAGCTGCCGCACGGAGTCGAGCCAGGCTATGACGGTCTGGAGATACGCGCGTGAACTCGTGGCAGGGCATCGATCTGATCTGGCTGGTCGGCGTGCTGGTACTCGTGCTGAGCGCCTTGTCGGTACGGCGGATGTCGCTGGGTTTCCTCCTCAGATCGCTTCTGAGCTGGGCCGTGATCGCGTTGCTCGCGTTCCTGGCGGTGGCGCATCGGCACGAACTGAGCGCGCTTTTCGCCCAGGCGACGGCGAAGCTCGGGCTCGATGACCAGCAGGTCGAGGGAAGCACGGTTCGCATCCGGATGAGCCCCGACGGGCATTTCTGGGCGCGCGTGACGCTCAACGGGGTCGAGCGCCGCATGCTCATCGACAGCGGCGCCACGATCACGGCGATCTCGGAGGAAACCGCCGCGGCTGCCGACGTAGAGCCCGGCACCGGGCTGCCGGTGATGATCGAGACCGCCAACGGTACGGTCGCCGCGCAGCGCGGCCGTATTCAGCACCTGGCGATCGGACCGCTCAAGACCGAGGATCTGGGTGTGGTGATCTCGAGCAACTTCGGCGAGATGGACGTGCTCGGCATGAACTTCCTGTCGCGGCTGCACAGCTGGCGCGTCGAAGGCAATGTGCTGGTGCTCGAGCCTAAGCGTGATGCCGCCGACGAAGGCAGCGACGAGACGACCACACCTGCGGAACCTCGCAAGGGCCGGGTAAAGGCGCGCGACAACGAGGGGGCGGCTGACTGAGCGGTCACACAGGTCAACGACCCTCTATTTTACATAATGTATATTATCGTTCTCAGTCCTTGTAAGCCCCAGAATGACCGGAATGAGTGCATTGCTGACCGGCAGCTTGTGCCGCTCGCCGCTCTCGAGCTGCTGGTTGCCGGTCCGCTGCCGAGAGCCGAACCCGCAAAAGCGGTCGCTCGATGGAGCGGCACCCGGCGCTCCTTGGTCGCGATCAACTTGTCCACTGCAACGCGCAACACGCAAGCACGTCGGCTCGGGCGTGCCGGTCAGATATCTACTCCTTGAGCGAATCTTCATCGGACTACGTGCCGGGCTTGTGCCCGATGGATCTCTGGGCTTGCTTGATCTGGACGGGAACTGAGCATCCTCGCCCCTCATTCGAACCGGAATCCCTCTGGTGCCGAGGAAGCGTTTCGTCGCGGCTTTCGTCAGCAGACGAGCCAACATGCGGGCGCGCTTTACTGCTAATCGGCCCGGTCGGCGTCCCACGTCACCTCGACACCGTCCCCGCGGATCGAGCGCTCGCCTACGATGCCGCGGTACCGTGCGCCACCGGCAACGAAGCTAAGGCTCGCTCCCGTTAGCCGCGCTTCGGTGATAGCCTCGCCATCCAGGGTGCCCGTGACTCGATTGTAGCGCTGTTCGATGACCAACAAGGCGCCCGCTCCGGAGGGGCCTCGCAGCCGCCACGTTCCACCTGCGACTGCGGGCACCGTCCAGCGAAATATCCGGCGCCCCGCCACAGACCGAAGGGTATCGGGTTCCCAGTCCCCCATGTCGAAGGCGTGGCTCACCACCCGAGCTCCTGGCCGCAGCTCATGCAATAGCTTGGGCTTCAGGCGCTCATTCACGTCCGGAAGCAGATAGAGGGTCACAACATCGGCATCACGCAGGGATACTGTGAAGAGATCGGCACGCAGGAAGCGCGCGCGCCCTTCCCCCGCCATCTCTGCCAGGGTCCGAGCGCGTCGAACGAGCCGCGGATCCAGCTCGACCCCCAGCGCCTCAGCGCCGCGCCGCGCAGCAGCGATGGCGATGCGGCCATCGCCGGAACCGAGATCCACCAGACGCTCGCCCGGCTTGAGCTCCGCCAGGTCAAGCATCGCCTCGACGACCTCCGGAGACGTCGGAACATAGGGCGCGCTGAGATCTTGTCCGCTTGCGCGGGCCAGGTGCGGAACCGCCATCGTCCAGGCGGTCCCCAGGAGGAACGTTCGGCGGTCGCAGGCATAGCGCATCGGCACGATCGTGTCCGAACGACCGGAGGGAAACAAGCCGCACGACCGACGCTGCCCCACAGAAATCTGCCTGCCACGACGGTCAGTGCGGCAGAGCCCCGTCGCCACTCCGGTCTGTCATGGAAGCGAACCGATCCATCAGATCGGGCTCACCCAGGCAGCGAGATACCTACAAATGCCCCCCGCATGTCATGGTTAATCCCGACTTCGCCGGCTGCGATCTCGCGTCACGAACAAGGTCCGTAAGATCAGCTGGGGCGTGATATGTCGGGACCTGAACAGTCGAGCTGCGTGTCGCTTGCTGCGATCGCTTTCATGGCTTGCTCCTTACAGCAGGCGAACGCGCAGACCGCCGCGTCCGAGACGGTGGCGGATCAAGAGCCGCAGGAGGAGATCGTTGTCACGGGATCGCGCATCCGCCGCGATCCGCTCGCGCAGGATGCGCCGGTGGTGCAGGTCGAGCAGGCCGATATCGCGCGGACCGGGCTCAACTCCATCAACGACGTGCTGCAGCGCCTGCCGAGCTCGGGCGGCGGGCTCAACTCGCGGTTCAACAATTCGGGCAATCTCGGCAATCCACCCGATGGCGGCGGCGTGGGCGCGGGCGCGGCGGAGATCGACCTGCGCTATCTCGGTTCGCGCCGCGTGCTCGTGCTGGTCGACGGCATCCGCTTCGTCAACGGCGCCTCGGCGAGCGGCGTCCCCGGCTCGACCGACCTCAACGCCATCCCCGACAGCGCGATCGAGCGTGTCGAGGTGCTGCAGGACGGCGCCTCGGCGATCTATGGCTCGGACGCGATCGCCGGAGTGGTCAACATCATCACCAAGAAGCGCCAGGACGGCTTCATGGCCTCCGCCCAGCACGGGATGTTCGACGATGGCGACGGCTTCAGCCAGAACTACCAGTTGAGCTGGGGCAATGGCGGCGACGGCCCGTTCCAGGTTGTGATCGGCGGCAATTACGTGAAGCAGGAGGGCGTCTCGGCCGGCAGCCGCGCCATCTCGCGCTTCCCCGCGCCTTATGCCGACAGCTGCGCCGCAGGCGGATGCTCGGGCTTCCTGCCCAATGGCCGCTACGCGATCTTCGGCGAGGATCTCACATTGATCGCGCCCGTCATCGGCCGCCCTGCGACTCCCGCGGACTTCCGCGACTTCGCCGATCCAGGCGATCGCTTCAACTTCGCGCCCTACAACTATCTCCAGATCCCGCTCGAGCGCTACGGCGCCTTCGCCAATCTGCGCTACGAGATCACCGACAACATCAACCTCTCGGTCAAGGGCATCTGGAACAAGCGCAAGTCGAGCAACCGCGCCGCGCCTCTGCCCTTCGGCGTCGGCCCCGCCGCCGGCATCACCCCGGTGCTCGACGGTACCCCCGTCGACGCCACCAACCCCTACAATCCCTTCGGTGTCACGCTCGACGCGTCGAACATGGACTTCATCTTCCGCCGCTTCGTCGAGGGCGGTCCGCGCCGCTTCGATCAGGAAGTCGAGACGATCTACAGCGTGGTGACGCTCGACGGCAATTTCGGGGGCGGCGACAGCCGCTGGTATTGGGACGTCAACGCCAGCTACGGGCGCAACAAGGCCGAGCAGGAGATGTTCGGCAACATCCATTCGGGCCGGCTGCGCCAGGCGCTGGGCCCCCTCGCGGGCTGCACCGCGCCCTGCGTGCCCTTCAATCTGTTCGGCGGCGCCGGCTCGATCACCCAGCCGATGCTCGACTATGTCACCTTCGTCCAGCAGGACAGCAGCAAGCAGGAGACGTGGGACGTCTCCGCCAATATCGCGGGCTCGCTGTTCGACTTGCCCGGCGGGCGGCTGGGCATCGCGGTGGGCGCGCAATATCGCGAGCTTCGCGGCCGTTTCGATCCCGATCCGATCGTCGCCGCCGGCTTCAGCTCGGACATCCCCGCCCAGCCGACCCGCGGCGACTATTCGGTCAAGGAAGCCTATGCCGAGATCGAGGCGCCAATCCTGTCCGACACGCCCTTCTTCCAGCTGCTCGAGCTCAACGGCGCGGTCCGCTATTCGGACTATTCGACCTCGGGCTCGACGACGACGTTCAAGGGCAGCCTCAACTGGAAGCCGATCCGCGACCTGCGCCTGCGCGGTTCCTATTCGGAAGGTTTCCGCGCGCCCTCGATCGGCGAGCTGTTCGGCACCCAGTCGCGCTTCGACCAGCAACTCGACGATCCCTGCTCCTCGCACGCCGGCAACACTGCCCCGCGCAACTTCCAGAACGACGCCGCCGTGCGCGCCAACTGCATCGCCGCCGGGGTCCCGGCGAACGGCAGCTACAACCAGGCCAATCCGCAGATCTCGGTGCTGGTCGGCGGCAACCAGGCACTCGAGCCCGAAACCTCAAAAGGCTGGGTCGTCGGCGGCGTCTACAGCCCCTCCTGGCTCCGCGGTCTCTCGCTCGAGGCCAATTACTACAACATCAAGGTCACGGGCGCGATCCAGACGGTCGACGCCGAAGTGACCGTAACCAATTGCGTGGTGAGCAACGATCCCGCCGCCTGCGCCCTCGTCACTCGCGCCGGCGCGCAGCTCACTCAAGTTTCGGGACTGTTGCAGAACATCGCCGGGATCGAAACCGACGGGCTCGACGTCAATCTCCTCTATCGCACCGGCGACACGCGGCTCGGCCGCTTCGGCCTCACCTGGAACAATACGTTCCTGTTCAACTATGACGTGATCGTCCCGGGCACCGACGGCACCCAGACGATCCGCCGCGCGGGTACCGAGCAAGGCAGCCCCTCGCAGGGCTTCCCGAAGTGGAAGGCGGTCGGCGCCATTGACTGGGACCTCGATAATTTCGGCGCGACGATCACGGGCCGCTATATCTCGAAGCTCGAGGAAGCTGGCGGCAACGAGATGCCTTCGCGCTTCTACACCGATCTCCAGCTGCGGCTCTCCACCGGCGCCGACGACCAGTTCGGCTTCGCGCTGGGCGCGAACAACCTGTTCAACGTCAGCGCGCCCGGTTGTGTCACCTGCGACCTCAACAACCTCGATCCGACGGTGCACGACATCCCGGGCCGGTATATCTACGTTCGGGCCAGCCTGAGACTGTAGGATCGACGCAAGGAAGAGCTTCTCTGCCAATCAGCCGCATCCGAGGGCCGCTTCCAGTCGCGGTGGAAACGGACCGACCGTTTTCGGGATGCGCTACCGCCGGACAAGCGTGCCCATAGCTGCTTGTGAGCCGTCAGCGGAATGTCAGCTTTCGAACTTTTCGCACCCCGAGGCACAAGTTGGCGTTCGAGATTTACCAGTTGAACCGCAAGCCCGCCTTGAGGTCCCAAGACTCCACGTCGCGGTCGAACGACTTCTGATAGCCGCCGGTGAGGAAGAGATTGGCGTTACGCGTCAGCGTCGCGCTGATCCCGGCGCCGAAATCGCCCCAGGTGTCCTTCATATTCGAGCGGAAGGGTATGAACCCGTCCTCTGACGAGATCGACGTCCGCGGATTGGCCTTGAACTCGCGCCAAACGTTGGCGCGCAGCCAGATGGTCATGGGCCGCGGGCCATAGGCGCCGGAGCGCGTACTGTCGTGCGCCAGGCGCAACCCGATCCGGCCGGTGAGCGAGTTTACGTCGCCGAAGCGGACCTCTGCCGCGGGATCGGAGGCGTCGTCGAAGTCGATCTTCTGATAGATGATCTGCGCCTGCGGCTCGAGGCTGAGCCCCCCGCCTAGGCGAAGCGGAACGCCGGCCTCGAGCGAGGCGGCGAGCCCGGTGCCTCTGGTCCTCAGGTCGGCGAAGAAGCCCGAGCCGGCGCGCGCGTCGTAGCGTGTGACCTGCGCCACCGCGTCGAGATACCAGCCACTCGCGCCATAGTGCGTGCCGTAGAGTCCGGCGGACCAGGATTTCAGCTTGGCGCGGCCCGCCTGGCTCATGTCGTAATCGCGCACCAGCGCGTCGGTCCAGCCATAGGCGCCATAGAAACCCGCGAGCGTGAGGCCGCCGCCCCCGTCCACGCTCCGCAGCGCGTCGATGCCGATCTGCATCGCATAGTTGCTCGCGCGGAAGGCCGGGCCGTCCGTATAGACGGGATCGGGGCGTTCGTTCCACTGGACGCGCTGGCCGACCACGCGGCCCCAGGCGCCGCCAGGCGCTCGCGAGACCATGTCGCGGCCGAGCAGTTGCCTCTGCTCGCCCACGCGCTCATGGAGCGTGCCGATCAGCGCACGGCCGTACAGAAGCGCAATTGATGGCACGATCGTGTACGTCGGCACCTCGGGCCGGATAAACGGCGGCTCCGTGAGCGTTTCGCTCCGCTGTGAACGCAGGAACCAGCTTTCGGCCATGCTGCCGTCGCGGCCGCCGCGGAAAAGATTATACAGATAAGGGCCCGCCGCCAGCCGGCTGGTCAGCACGAAGGCGTTGGGAGCGGTGGTCGCTCCGGCGTCGGCCACCACGACCTGGATCCCGTTGCCGGGAGTGTCGTCCCCTTCCCCGCCGACATTGGTGATCCGCAGGGTCGTGGCGCCGGTGGCAGATCCACCGTTGATCACGAGCTGATCGGTCGGCGCGCCGTCGCCGGCCAGCGTGGTGTTGAGAGCGAGGATGCCCGCTTGGCCGATATAACTGCCGACCACGAGCCGATTGCCCGGCGCCGCCCCCCCGATGTCGGCAACTCCGGCATTGACCAGCGTCCCTGTGATCCTGAACTGCCCTGCCCCCGCGCCGGCGAAACGCTCGAGCGCGTCGGCGACCGCGATGGTTCCCGTATTGGTCGCATCGCCATTGACGAGGCCATAGCCGCCCAGGGTCGCGCCCGGGGCGACCGATACCGGTCCCATGATCGATGCGCCTGCGCTCGACGCATCGCCCACAGCCAGCGTGCCTGCAGTGACATTGGTGGGACCGGTGTAGCCGTTCACCGCCCGCAGGATCAGCGCGCCGGTCCCCGTCTTCGCGAGAGCTCCATGGCCGGCGATCGCAGAATCGAGGGTGAGCGCAGTCGTGCCCGTCGTCTCGAAGGTGCCCCCGCCCGCGGAGAGCGCGACCTGCCGTGCGGTGGTGATGTCGGCGGTGGTGCGCAGCGTGCCGGCATCAAGGGTCAGCAGACCTGCGGCCGCGCCGAGGTTGGCGTCGCGCGAAATCTCGACGACCCCGGCGAGCACGTTGGTGCCGCCCGCATAGCTGTTGGTCCCCGAGAGCGTCAGCGTGCCGACGCCCGTTTTTGTGAGCGTGCCGGGGCCGGAAACCACTCCCGTCAACGCCAGCGTTGTGTCCGCCGTGGTCTCGAGTATGCCGCCGCCGGCGTTCATCGCGGTGGCGCGCGCGGTGGTGATGTTGGCGGTAGTACCTAGCGTGCCGGCGCTGAAGGAGAGCCCGCCAGCAGGCGCGCCGAGATTCGTGTCGCTCGCGATCTGGAGCACGCCGCCGTTGACTGCGGTCCCGCCTGCATAACTGTTGTTGCCGGTGAGGATCAGCGTGCCGAGATCGGTCTTGGTGAGCCCCGAGGCACCCGCCAGCACCGCGTTGATCGTCGCGGTCATCCCCGCGCCCGTAGCGGTGCCGTCTCCCACGCGGACGACTGTGCTTCCCGGGCCGACGAGGTTGATCGCCCCTCCTGAGACCACATAGCCATTCACTGCATATTGCATCCCCGAGACGTTGATCGGCCCGAGCGAGGGATCGACCGTGATCGCGCCGGGCGCACCCATGAAGATCGCGAAGCTCGCATCGGTAAAGGGTGCATTGGGCGAGCCGATGTCGGTGGTCCAATTGTCGTTGCCCGCCGCGGCCTGCCACGTGCCGTCGCCGCCATTGACGGTGCCGTCGTTCTTGGGGCCCGCCGCACCGTCCCAATAGTTGAGCGTCAGCCCCGCGGTGTTGATCAGGTTGACCTGCCCTGCGATCGACGTCTGCACATAATAGTCGGTGGAAGGGATGGTCCCCACCACGAGGCCGTTGTCGGTCAGCGCTCCGCCATAATCGAACACACGGTAGATGCCCGGATCGAAGCTGGCGCCGGCCGGGACGGCGACGTTGATCGTGCCGTCGAGCGCCAGGTCGCCGCCGACGATCGTCAGGTCGTTGAGCGGCCCGCCGGAGATGTTGGCCTGCCCGAACTCGTAATTGACGATCGAGCCGCCACTGAGCGCGAGGTCGCCGTTGATCGTGAGCGTGCCGGGGCTCTCCCCCGGAGCCAGGATCCCGCCGTCGGCAATGCTCACGTCGCCGCCGATCGTACCGATGCCGCCGAGTGTTGCGCCCGGGGCGACCGAGGTGAGCCCGGTGGCGGCGCTCTGGTTGCCGTTTACGAACAGCGTCCCCGCCGAGACGTCCGTCGTCCCGGTGTAGCTGTTGGCGCCGGTCAGGACCGTAGTACCCGTTCCCATCTGGACGAGCGCGCCCGTGCCCGAGACCAGCCCGGCGAAGGTGAGCTGGTCCGACCGGTTCACGGTGAGCGTGCCGTTGTTCAACACATCGCCGACGACGCTGCCCGCGGTGCCACCATTGCCGAGTTGGAGCGTGCCGGCGGCGATCGTCGTCCCGCCGGTGTAGCCGGCATCGGCGATGAGCTGCAGCGTGCCCGCCTCCGCCTTGATGAGCCGGCCGGCGCCCGCGACCGGGCTACTCAGCGCGAGCGTGGTCGCCGCCAGCGTCTCGAAGGTGCCGCCGAGCGCTCCCATCGTCGCCGCGCGTGCGCTGGCGACGTCTGCGGTGGTACGCAGCGCCCCGCCGTTCAGCGTCAGCCCACCCGAAAGATCGCCGAGGCTCGCGTCGCGCCCGATCTGGAGCACGCCGCCATTTATGGTGGTACCGCCGCCGTAGCTGTTGGCGCCGGCGAGGATCAGCGTGCCGAGATCGCTCTTGGTGAGACCTGTGACGCCAGTCAGCACCGAGTTGATCGTCGCGGTCATCTCCGCGCCCGGCCCGCTTCCGTCGCCAACGCGGATCACTGGCGCGGCGCCGGCCAGGTTGATCGGATCCCCCTGGACCACATAGCCATCGGCCGCAAACTGCATCCCCCCGACATTGATCGCGCCAAGCGAGGCGTCGACGGCCACCGTTCCGGGCGTGGCGGTGAAGACGGCGAAGCTGGCGTCGCTGAACGGCGCGTTGGGTGTTCCGGACGCGGTCGTCCAATTGTCGTTGCCGGTCGCGGCCTGCCATGTGCCGACGCCGCCGTTGACCACGCCGTCGTTCTTGGGTCCGGCCGCGCCGTCCCAATAGCTGAGCGTCAGGCCCGCGGTGTTGACGAGATTGACCTGATTGGCGACTGAGGTCTGGACGAGGAAGCCGGATGCCGGAATCAAGCCGATCGCCAGCCCGTTGTCGGTGAGCGTCCCCGCATAGTCGATTACACGGTACACGCCCGGATCGAGGCTGCCCCCGGGCGCGAGCGTGACGTTGATGGTGCCGTCGAGCGCCAGGTCGCCGCCCACCACAGCAAGATCGTTAAGTGGTCCGCCGAGGACGTTCGCCTGGCCGAAATCATAGGCGAGCGCAGCGCCAGCAGAGAACGACAGGTCGCCAGCAATGCTGAGCGTGCCCGGCGCCGTCCCAGCGCTTCCAGGCGCGAGCGTCGCGCCGCTCGTCAGCGCGACGTCGCCGCCGATCGTGCCCGATCCGCCCAGCGTGGCGCCGCTCGCAACCGAAGTCGCGCCGGTGGTGGCAGCCTGATTGCCTTCGACGTAGAGCACGCCGGCCGAAATCGTCGCGGGTCCGGCATAGCTGTTCGCGCCGGTGAGCGTGAGCGAGCCTGCGCCGGTCTTGGTGAAGCCGCCCGTACCGGAAACGACGCCGGTGAGCGTTAGCGTACCCAGGGTGTCGAACGCGCCTCCCGCAGCGCCGAGCGAAGTCGCGCGCCCGCTGACGATACCGGCTGTGTTGCGCAGCGTGCCGCCGTCGAGCGCCAGCTCGCCGGCAGCATCGCCGAGGTTGGCGTCGTTCGCGACCTGGAGCACGCCGCCGGTAACCGTCGTGCCACCGGAGTAGCTGTTGGCCGCAGTGAGCACGAGCGTACCGAGGTCGCTCTTGGTGAGCCCCGCCGCGCCGTTGATCACCGAGTTGATCGTCGCGATCATGCCCGTGCCGGCGGCGGTCCCGTCGCCGACGCGGACTACGGCGTCGGCGCCGACGAGGTTGATCGCCCCGCCCTGCACGACATAGCCTCCGGTTGCGAATTGCATCCCGGAGACGTTGATCGCGCCGAGCGAGGGATCGACGGTCACCGTGCCCGGAGCGCCCATGAAGATCGCGAAGCTTGCGTCGGTGAAGGGCGCGTTGGGCGTGCCCGATACGGTAGTCCAGTTGTCGTTGCCCGCAGCCGCCTGCCACAGCCCGTCGCCGCCATTGACGACGCCGTCGTTCTTCGGACCGGCCGCGCCGTCCCAATAGCTGAGCGTAAGCCCCGCGGTGTTCACCAGATTGACCTGGTTGGCGATCGAGGTCTGCACGAGGAAGCCCGGCGTGGGCATGGTGCCGATCGTCAGCCCATTGTCGGTGAGCGCGCCGGCATAGCTGATCACGCGATAGACGCCGGGCGCGATGCTGCCGCCGGGCGCGAGCGCGACGTCGATCGTGCCGTCGAGCACCAGATCGCCGCCCACCATGGTCAGGTCGTTGAGCGCGCCGCCGACGACGTTCGCCTGGCCGAAGTCATAGGCGAGCCGAGAGCCGCCGATGAGCCCGAGCGCGCCGTTGACCGTAAGCGTGCCCACGCCCTGCCCCGGCGCGAGCGTGCCGCCGTCGCCGACGATCAGATTGCCGCCGATCGTCCCGGTGCCGCCGATCGTCGCGCCCGACGCGACTCCGGTCAGCCCGGTCGCCGCGCTCTGGTCGCCGTTGACGAGCAGGGTCCCCGCCGCGACCGTCGTGGTGCCGGCATAGCTGTTGGCGTCGGTCAGTATCGTCGTCCCGGTGCCCGCCTGCGTGAGCATGCCGGTGCCCGAGATCACGCCTGCCAGCGTGACTTCGTTCGAGCGGTTCACCACCAGCGCGGCATTGTCGACTATGTCGCCGACCATGCTGCCCGCAGTGCCGCCGTTGCCGAGCTGGAGCGTGCCCGCGGCAATCGTCGTCCCGCCAGTATAGCCGGTATCGGCGGCGAGGATCAGCGTGCCCTCCCCTGCCTTGGTCAGCGCACCGACTCCGGTAACCGCGCTGCCGAGCGTCAGCGCGGTGCCCGTCAGCGGGTCGAAGGTCCCGCCGCCGCTGTCGATATCGGTGGCGCGCAAAATCGTCATATCCGCGGTGGTACGCAGCGTGCCGCCGTCGAAGCTCAGCGTGCCCGCCGCGGCACCCAGATTGGCGTCGCTCGAGACCTGGAGCACACCTTCGTCGATGACGGTACCGCCCGAATAGGTATTGGCGCCCGTTAGGATCAGCGTGCCGAGATCGGTCTTGGTGAGGCTCGTGGCCCCCGCCAGCACCGATCCGATCGTAGCGGTCATCGCCGCCCCCGCCGCCGTGCCGTCACCCACCCGGATGACCGAGGTGCCGGTGCCGACGAGGTTGATCGTGTTGCCCTGCACCAGATAGCCGTCGGCCGCGAATTGCATGCCCGCGGCGTTGACCGCGCCCAGCGACGAATCGACCGTGACGGTGCCCGGCGCGCCGGCGAAGATCGCGAAGGCCGCATCGGTGAAGGGGGCGTTGGGCGTGCCGGTGACGGTCGTCCAATTGTCGTTGCCCGCCGATGCCTGCCATACCCCGTTGCCGCCGTTGATGACGCCGTCGTTCTTGGGCCCGGCCGCGCCATCCCAATAGTTGAGCGTCAGACCGCTGGTGTTGGCGAGATTGACCTGGTTGGCGATCGAGGTCTGCACATAATAGCCGGTCGCGGGGATGATGCCGACCGATAACCCGTTGTCGGTGAGCGCGCCGCCATAGTTGAACACGCGGTAGATGCCGGGATCGAAGCTGCCGCCGGGCGAGACGGTGACATTGATCGTGCCATCGAGCACCAGATCGCCACCCACTATAGTCAGGTCATTGAGCAGCCCGCCGACGACGTTGGCCGCGCCGAATTCATAGTCGAGGATCGATCCTGCACTAAGCGCCAGGCTTCCGTTGATCGTGAGCGTGCCGGGGCTGTCGCCAGGTGCGAGGATGCCACCATCGGCGATGCTCACATCGCCGCCGATGATGCCGGTGCCGGCGAGCGTCGCCCCTCCGGCGACTGAAGTGGTGCCGATCGCGAGCGTCTGGTCGCCGTCGATCTGCAGTTTGCCCGCGTTCACGAACGTCTCGCGGCCATAGTCGTTGGCGCCGGTGAGTATCAGTGTGCCGGTGCCCGTCTTGGTCAGGCTGCCCGCGCCGGTCATCACGGCGTTGTGAGTCAGCGTGGTGCCAGCGTCGACGTCCAGTATGCCGCCCTGCTGCGCAAGCGTTATCGTGCGCGCCGTCGTGATACTGGCGGTAGTATGCAGCGTGCCGCCGCTGATACGAAGCGGTCCCGAGGCATCGCCCATGTTGGCGTCTGCCGCGATCTGAAGCGTGCCCGCCTCGATCGCGGTGCCGCCGCTGTAGCTGTTGGCGCTGGTGAGGACGAGCGTGTCCAAGCCCGCCTGCACCAGCTCACCCGTGCCCGAGACCATGCCGCCGTAGGTGAAGGCATCGGCACGGTTGAACACCAGCCGGGCGTTGTCGATCACGTCCCCGACGATACTGCCGGTGACGCCGCCGTTGCCGATCTGCAGCGTGCCCGCGTTGATCGTCGTGCCCCCGGCATAGCTGTTGTCCGCTTCGAGCACGGTAGTGCCGGGGCCGCTCTGCTCAAAGGCGCCGCTGCCCGAGATCACGCCGGAAATGAGGAGGCTGTCCGCCCGCTTGATGGCCAGGCCGTTGGCCGTATTGTTGACCACGTTGCCGACGAAGCTGCCCGAGGTACCGTCGAACGTATAGGTGCCGCTGGGAAGTGTGGCCGTGCCGATGAAGCCGATCTCGACCCGCCCACCGTTGAGCACCGTGCCGCCGGTGAAGGTATGATTGCCAGTCAGGATGGTGATCGTGGAGTTGTTCACGACCACGTTGCCGGTGCCGGAAACCACGCCCGGGTACAGAACCGGCGCCCCCCAGTCGCCGATGAGAGTCGCATTGTTGAGCACGTCGCCCTCGGCGCCGCCGACGCCGATACCGTTGCCGAATTGCAGGATGCCGGAACTGACCGTCGTGCCGCCGGTATAATAGCTGAAGGCGGTCAGGATCGTCTTGCCCGGCCCGGCCTGTTCGATCGAGCCCGTGCCGGTGATGACGCCGCTATAGGTAACCTCGTCGGATCGGTTGAACACCAGCCGTCCATTGTCGACGATATCGCCGACCACGCTGCCCGCGGTGCCCCCGTCGCCAAGCTGCAGCGTGCCCGCAGCGATCGTCGTCCCGCCGGTGTAGCTGTTGTCGGCCTGGAGCACGGTCGTGCCGGTGCCCGCCTGTATGAGTTGCCCGGTGCCCGAGATGACGCCGGGCGTAAGCTTGGTGTCGGAACGATTGATGACGAGTGTGCCGTTGTCGACGATGTCTCCGATCACATGACCGGTGGTGCCGCCATTGCCGATCTGCAGCGTGCCCGCGCTGATCGTGGTGCCGCCGGTGTAGGTGTTGTCGGCGGTGAGGATCGTGGTGCCGCCGCCTGCCTGTTCGAGCGATCCCGTGCCCGAAATCCTTCCGAAGAGGATGAACTGGTTGGAGCGGTTGACGACCAGTGCGCCGTTGTTCTCGACAAGACCGAGCAGACCGCCCGTCAAGCCGCCGTTGCCGAGTTGAAGCGCGCCGGCGCTGATCGTGGTCCCGCCGCGCCATACGCCATCGGCAGTCAGCAGCAACGTGCCGGCGCCGGCCTTGAACAGCCCCCCGGCGCCGCCGATCGGGCCGTCAATCTGGAGCGTCGTCGCCGCGCCCGTGGCAGTCGCGGTCTCGAAGGTACCGCCGAACAATCCGCTCATCACGGTAGGGCGTGCGGAGATCATGTTCGCTGTCGCACGCAACGTGCCGTCGGACAGCGTGAGCCGGCCCGCTGCGTCGCCCAGATTGACGTCGCTGATCACTTCGAGCGTACCGCCCTCTACCACCGTACCGCCGGTGTAGCTGTTGGTTGCAGAGAGCACGAGCGTGCCCCCGTCGCTCTTGCGCAGCAGGCTGTTGCCGAACAGCGGCGCGCTGATGGTCGCCGTCATCTCGGCGCTTCGGGAACTGCCGTCGCCGACCCGGATCGTGGAGTCACCCGGTGTCGCCGCGGAACCGACGAGTTCGATCGGATCGCCCGTCAGCACATATCCGTCGACGCCGAACTGCATGCCGGCGGCGTGGATCTGCCCGTCGGCGTTGCTGGCAGTGACCACGCCCGGCGCCCCGATGAAGATAGCGAACTGCCCGTCCGCCCAGGGCGCATTCACTGCACCCGCTGGATCGGTCCAGGAAGAAAGCGCGTCCGGGCCGGCATTGAACCAGGTGCCGTCACCGCCTTCGATGATGTTGTTGTTCTTGTTGGCGAGCGCGCTCCCGTCCCAATAGTTGAGTGACAGGCCGGTCGTGTTGATCAGATTGACCTGGTTCGGGACCACCGTTTGAACGGAGAAACCGGTCAGCGGTCCCGTGATGGTGGTGCCGTCGGTGGTGAAGCCGCCGATGGTCAGGCCATTGTCGGTGAGCGCGCCCGCATAGTTGAAGATGCGATAGACGCCGGGGCTCAGGGATTGCCCCTGATCGAGCAGGTTGATCGTGCCGTCGAGAACCAGATTGCC
>DATLJJ010000288.1:0-14250 GCA_035538975.1 Sphingomonas sp.
GCGATTACGGGCGCCGGCGCCGATGCCGAGCCCGAGGTCGAGGAGATCGCCGAATGACTCCGTTCGACACGGCGCTGCGCATCCATCGCCGCGAAGTCGATGCCGTGAAGGTGTCGATCGGCGTCGAAGTGGAACGCATCGCTACGATCGAGGCTGTATCGCGCGCGCATGATGCGCGGATGCACGAGGAGCGTGCGCTCGCCTATGCGCTGCCCTTCTCGTCCGATGCCTGGACCGCGCGGATGAAGGCCGATCGCGCCCGGCTGCGCGAGGCAGCGTCGGCGGCGGAGACACGGCTCGGGCAGCTGCGCGCGCAGGCGGTCGAAGCCTATGGCACGATGCGCGCGATCGAAGGTGCCGCCGAGCGCTACGAGGCCGAGGCCGAGCGCACTGCGGCGCTTGCCGAGCAGGGCGCGATCGATGACCTGGCCGCAGCACGGTTCCTGCAGGCGCGCCGCAAGGGCAGCAAGGACGGGGGCCGCACGGCATGATCCAGCGCGCCGAACAGCTCGCCGCCCTCACCCCCGCCAAGCGCGCGCAGGTGATCTATGCCGAAGCGCAGTCGCAGCTCTCGTCGCGCCTGTGGCGCGCCGCGCTGGGCGAAGCCGACAGCAGCAAGGACCGCGACACTTCGCCGTTCTCGGGCAACAACATGAAAATGGATTCGCTGCTCGAGCTGCTGGGCGGCCAGTTTTCCGGCGCAGCGACCGGCGCGCATGGCTGCGCCTGCCAGTGCGGCTGCAGCTGTCACGCCGCGCGCGCCGAGGGCGATGATTCGAAGCCCGAATATGAGCCCGGAAGCCGCGGCGGCAGCTCGGAGCGGGCACCCGCTGCTCCTGCCGGGCAGGTCGCGGCTTCTGCCGGCGGCTCCGGCGGTCCGCTCTCGCTCGGGCCCAATGCCCGCTACGCCTCCGCCTTCTCTGCAGCCGAGGCCCGCACCGGCCTACCCGCTACGACCATCGCGGCGATCGTCGATGCCGAGGCCGCGAAGACGGGCGACGGCAGCTGGAACCCGCACTCGCGCAACCCACGCTCGAGCGCCGCGGGGCTCGGCCAGTTCCTGAGCGGCACCTGGACCGATCTGGCGCAGCGGCCGGGCACCTGGCTCAACGCCTTTGCCGCCGAACGGGGCTGGCTCGACGGACGAGGAAAGCTGAGCACCGGCCACCGCGCCGAGCTGCTCGCGCTGCGCTACGATCCCCAGGCATCGATCCTGAGTGTCGCCGACTTCGCCAAGCTCAATCTCGACCGGCTGGAGAAAGCCGGGGTGCGCGTGCGTACCGATGCGGAGACGCTCGCCAAGGCGGCCTATCTCAGCCACCACCTTGGGCTCGGCGACGCGCAGAAATTCCTGTCGGGCGGGATCGAACCGGGCCGCGCACGCACGCTGCTCGCGGCGCAGATCGGTTCTTCGGCTGCCGAGCAGCGGATCGCCAGCGCAGGCGACGCGACGCATGCGCACCGCCAGTGGCTGCTCGGCTTCATCGAACGCCGGATTCGGCCGCAGCAATTCGGCGCGTGATTTTTCCGGGCCGAAAGCCCGCGAGGCGCATTTCATCCTATAATGCCACTACGGATGAACCCCTAATCCGGGCGCGGAAAGCCCCCCGCCGCGCGCCACGGCGAAAAAAATGTTAACCGTCAAAAGCCGCGGAAATCCGTGGGTTTCGGTCCAATTTTTAGGACTATGTACCTTTCCATATTGGATTGGTTAGATTCTGTTAGGAATAGCGGCGGCAAAAGCGTGTCCATGGACGGCGGGGGGGCCTGCGGTCCGGTCCAACCAGGGGGACACCTGAAATGTCGAAGATCACGGTCGCGCTCGAAGCTGCGGTTGCCACTGTCATCGAGAACACGCCCAAGGACGCGAAGCAGACTGCGCGCCAGCGCGCCGAAGTCGATCGCGCCTTCGCCCGCATCCTCAAGCTGATCGCGCCGCGCATCCGCCATTTCATCCGCCAGTACGGCCTCACCGCCCATTGGGACGACGCCGAGCAGTGCTGCGCCATCGCCGTGCACCGCGCCATCCAGGCCTATGAGCCCGAGAAGGCGCAGTTCACGACCTTCGTGAACTGGCAGATCCGCGGCGAGCTGCAGAGCCTGCGCTTCCGCCTGATGACCGACCAGCGCCCCTCGGCGAAGAAGGTCGAGGCGACCACGGTTTCGCTGAGCGCCCTCTCGGTCTCGCCCGACGGCGAGGAAATGTCGCCCGAGGCGATGATCGAGGACGAGGACGCCCTCGCCCGCACCGAAGCTGCCGCGTCGGACTATCTGGCCGACGGCGCCATCTCCTCGCTGATCGACGCCTATGTCGATCACCTGCGCAAGGTGGGCATCGAGCAGCTCCGCCGCCGGCCCCGCCCGAAGCGCGAGGAAGCCGCGCTGCGCCGCGAAGGCCCGCGTCTTCGCCTCGCCACCCACGGCATCGATCCGGCCGAACTCGAGAAGCTCGAGGCCAAGCTGTCCCGCGACCGCGAGATCGTCGCCCGCCGCGTTTTCCAGGCCTCGACGCTCGACGACCTGTCGCTCGACACCGGCGTGACCAAGGAGCGCGTGCGCCAGATCACCAAGCGCGCCGCCAAGACGATCGCCGAGATCGCCGCCGCCGATCCGCGCTTCGCCGTGATGGCCGAATATGGTCAGCCGGGCGCGTCGAAGCGTCGCCAGCCGGCTGCCGCGCCGGCCGCTTCGATCCTTCCGGATCCGCAGCTTCCCCACAATCGCCTTGCCCGCGTCGAAGCCGTCGCTCCCGCCGCGCTCTCGAACGTCGCTACCGGCAAGGGCGCGACCACCGAGGCCGTCGAGGCGATCGCTCTCCTGGGACCCGCCGTTTCGCCCAGCGCCGCGCTGCATTGATTTCAGGCCTGCGGCCCCGGGGCCGCGCGGGCATCCTATAAATCAATCATCGTAGCGGGGGATCGTGATGTCGATTGAGAGCAACAGCGCAGTGCAGGCGTCGGGTTGGACGATGCTGCCGCGGCCCAACCGCCGGCTGACTGCGCTGGCCGCCGAGGCCGCCCGTTGCGCGCGCGCGCTGCTTCCCGACGACGCGGGGCTGTTCCTGGGGCTCGAGACCGACGCCGAAGGTACGGTTCGTTTGCTCTGGTGGCGCCGCGGAGACTTCAAGCTCATTGCGCAAATCACGGCGTCGCCCGAAGGCTTCTGCCCTGAGGACAGCGACGAAGGCGCGCTCCAGGAAGCTGCCGCCGCACTGCTCGATTATCTTGCCGGCCGCTGGCCAACCCCGCCTGCCGACTATGGTGTGATCACCGACGGCGTCGGCGTTGCTTTCGCGCCAAATCATCCGGCGCCTTCGGCAGAGGGATGGCTGTTGCGTCAGGCAAGCAGCGCGTCGGCGCTTCTGGCGATATTGCCGCTCGACCCCAATGGCCCCTGCGCACTGCTTTCGGGAACTGGAAGACAGCCGATACTCCATTGATATGGGTTAGTGGTTAATCTTGCATTATCCTCGAATTAATTCTTTATAGTCCCAATGCGCGGCCGATTTGGACCGCCTGGGGGGATGGGGAATGATCAAGGCCGAGGACAGGAGCCGCTTTGGCGGCATCCCGTCGGCGCGCGGCGAGGTGCCGATCGACCTGCGCCGCACGATCGTATTCCCCAACCGGATGCGCGAGCGCCGGCGCGAACTGGGCTTTCCCAAGCTGCTGCGGCTTTCGCCCAGCCTTCCCGAGATACCCTATATCCGCCTCTCGAAGATCGAGCGCGGCGAAGTCGTGCCGCGCGCCGACGAGCTGCGCCGCGTCGCACAGGCGCTGGGCATCGCCCCCGCCGAGCTGCTGCTCGACGTCGATGCGCCCGGCTTCGACCTGACGGCATGGGCACGATCCTTCGAAGAGGGTGAGATCGACGAGGCGGAGGAACGTTTCGCGGTTCATCTGGGCGCAGCGGTGCGCGCGCGGCGCACGGGCGATCCGGCGCTGACGATCGCCGCCATCGAGCAGAATTTCCGCATCCCGCCGGTCAATCTCTCGCGGCTGGAGAACGCGCAGAAGACCTTCGGGCGCTGGAACGCGGCGACACGAAGCGCGCTGTTCGCCCTTTTCGGCGTGACCAATGAGGCGAAGCTTCGCGCATATGTCGAGGCGCAGCAGCGCTCGGGTACGCTCGATTCCTTCATCAAGGCCATTGCCGATCCGGAGCTGCGTCGTGAACGGATGCGCGTGCGGATCGCCGAACTCGCCGCCGCGCTTGCCGAACCCGCACCGCCCTCCCCCACGCCCACGCTTACGCCCACGCCGGTCGCCGACGTGCCGATGCGGCTGGTGCCGGTGTTCGGCGCCGCGCTGCCCGACGGCCTGATCGCGGAGACGCCAACCGGACGAACCGTAGAGGCGCCGCGAAGCGCCGGCCCTCGCGCGTTCGCGCTGCGGACCGGCCGTGCGACGCTGGGTGCAGGACTACCCGCCCAGGCGATCGTGATCGTCGACCCCGATCAGTATCCGACGCCCGGCGGGCTCGCTGCAGTGCGCGAGGAAGCGGGCTGGCGCATCGTCTCTGTGGGATCGGACCGGGACGGACAGATGATCGGCTACAGCGCCAGTCCGGAGCGCGCGCTGGTGCTCGACGACGAGGATCCCTCGCGGCTCGCACGCGTGCTCGCGGCGCTCTACGTCTGACGAAGAATTGCGCAACCATATCTGCTGCTCGGTCTCTTAACCTTCCTATAAGTAAATGAATGCGCGCCGGGCGCGGCGCGGGGGGAAGGTTCTGGATGAATGTGGGCCGGTGGCGAGGAATGGAGGCGTATCGCGGTCTCGCGATCGCCGTCTTGCCGCTGCTGTGCCTGACCATCTTCGGCGTTGCCTTCGACACTGCCGAGCAGTTCCAACAGTTCGCTGCACGCCACGAAGCCTGGCAGCTCGATGAACTGGCATTCGCGGCAGCGTGCAGCGGGCTCGTCTCGCTCGTGCTGCTGGTATGGTCCAACTTCCGCCTGTGCGGCCAATTGCAGCTGCGGCAGCGCGCCGAGAGCGAGGCGCAGGCACTCGCGCTTCGCGACCCGCTCACCGGGCTTCCCAACCGGCGCGCCATGGCGGCGGCGATCGATGCGGCGCGGCACGATTCGCCCGATACCGGCTTCAGCGTGCTGATGATCGACCTCGACCGGTTCAAGCCGATCAACGACACCTATGGTCATGAGGGCGGTGACGCCGCGCTGCGCATCGTCGCGGCGCGGCTCGAACAGCTGGTCGCCGGGCGTGGGCTCGCAGCGCGCATGGGCGGCGACGAATTCGCCTGCCTGATCCGGCATGCGGAGGGCAGCGCCGCTCCGCACGACATGGCGCAATCGATACTCCAGGCCTTTGCGAAGCCGCTCCAGCTCTCCGGCGGGCTGGCCGAGATCAGTGCATCGGTGGGCATCGTCACGGCGAACGAGGATCGCGGATCGACCGAGGAAATGCTGCGCGCAGCCGACTTCGCAATGTATCGCGCCAAGCGATCGGGCCGTTCGAACTGCGCGGTGTTCGCGCCCGAGATGGCGGACGAGATGCGTCGCCGCGCCGCGCTGGAGCTCGACATCCGCGCGGGGCTGCACCGCGGCGAGTTCACGCCCTTCTTCCAGCCGATCGTGGCACTCGCCACCGGCGAAGTGGTCGGCTTCGAGGCGCTGGCACGCTGGCGGCATCCGCAGAACGGCATGGTGTCGCCCGAGCTGTTCATCCCGATCGCCGAGGACGCGGGCATCATTCAGGAGCTGGGGTTCGCGATGCTGCGGCGCGCCTGCTGCGAAGCGCGCGGCTGGCCACCGCACCTGACGCTGTCGATCAACATCTCGCCGCTCCAGCTCAACGATCCGTGGCTCGCGCAGCGCATCCTGCAGGTGCTGTGCGCCACCGGCTTCCCTGCCGGGCGGCTGGTGATCGAAATCACCGAGAGCCGGCTGGTGAGCGACATCTGCGCCGCGCGCGCAGTGATGCTCTCGCTCAAGAGCGCGGGCGTCCAGATAGCGCTGGACGATTTCGGCACCGGCTACGCGAGCCTGAAGCATCTGCGCGAGCTTGCGTTCGACCGGATCAAGATCGACCGCAGCTTCACCGAGAATGTCCGCGCACCCGAGAGCGCGCAGATCATCCGCGCGATCCTGAGCCTGAGCGAGGGGCTGGGTCTGCCGGTGACCGCCGAAGGGCTCGAATCGACGGAGAGCGCCGAGATGCTCGCCGGCCTCGGGTGCGATTATGGGCAGGGCTATCTGTTCAGCCCGCCGGTCGATTCCGCACGCGCGCTCGAGATCGCCAGAGGCGTGCGCTATGCCGCGCCGCGCACGGCGGAAAGCCGCCGCGCGCCCTCCGCACCCCGTATCAAGCGGCAGCGCTACGGCACCTGAACGCGCTGCCGTGACATCGCCCGCGGCCGTGCTAAGGCGGCGCCATGGGCATGTTGATCGCAATCGAGGGGGCCGACGGCGTCGGCAAGAACACGGCGTGCACGGGGCTTTGCGAAGCACTGGTCGCCAGCGGCCGCACCGCGACGGTGATCGGATTCCCGCGTTACGGCGAGACCGCCGGTGGCGTAACCATCGGGCGCTTCCTTGCCGGCGAGATGGGCGTGCCGGTCAGCCCGCGCGCCGCGGCGGTGCTCTATGGCCTCGACCGGCTCGAGTGGCGCGACGCAGTCCTCGCGGCGCAGGCGGCACACGACGTAGTGATCTTCGATCGCTACATCGCCTCGAACATGGCCTATCAGGCCGCGCGGGTCGAACCCGGCGAGGCGCGAGCAATGATGGAGTGGATCCTCGCCCTCGAGACCGGCCAGTTCGCCCTGCCCCGTCCCGCACTCTCGATCTACCTCGACACACCCTGGGACCTGGCACGCACGCTGATCCTCAAGAAGGCGCAGCGCAGCTATACCGACAAGAGCTTCGACGAATATGAGGCGGACGTCGCGCTCCAGCAGCGCGTCCGGGCAAATTATGAGGCGATGGTCGACGCGGACCTGCTGGGCCCGTGGAAAAGGGTTCGGGCGAGCGACGGAACGGCGATGCGCCCGCCAAAGGATATCGTTGGCGAAATCGCCGCGCACCTGTAAAAATAGCGTGCCGTTCCGACTCGGTGTCGCCACGGCTTGACAGCGCCGCCGCGGACCCCGATGGTAGCGCTATCAAAACACAGTTCAGGTGAGAGGGTTCTTGGACGCGTCTTCTACTGCTTTGCTTCCTGCCGATCATGCGCAGGCTATCCTGGTCGGGCGCGTTCTGCTGCCGCAGGGCCCGACGCCCGTGGTGGTGCGCGGGGGCACGGTGTACGACGTATCGGCAACTGCGCCAACGGTCGCCGACCTGCTCGAGCGTGAGAATCCCGGCGCGGTCGAAGGCGTTGCAATCTGCGGCGTCGAAGCGATCGGCACCGAATCCGACCCGCGCCTGCTCGCCCCCATCGACCTCCAGTGCGTGAAGGCGTGCGGCGTCACTTTCGCGGTCTCGGCGATCGAACGCGTGATCGAAGAGCGTGCGCGCGGCGACGCCGACAAGGCTGCGGCGATCCGCGGCGATCTGGAAGCCAGGGTCGGCAGCGGCATCCGGTCGGTGGTCCCCGGCAGCGCCGAGGCAGCGAACCTCAAGGCCGCGCTGATCGATGCCGGCATGTGGTCGCAATATCTCGAGGTCGCGATCGGCCCCGACGCCGAGGTGTTCACCAAGGCGCCCGTGCTTTCCTCGGTCGGCTGGGGCGATGACATCGGTATCCGCTCCGACAGCGACTGGAACAATCCCGAGCCCGAGATCGTGCTCGTCGTCGATCGCAACGGCGTCGTCCGCGGCGCGACGCTGGGCAACGACGTCAATCTGCGCGATTTCGAGGGCCGCAGCGCACTGCTGCTCGGCAAGGCGAAGGACAACAACGCCTCGACTTCGATCGGGCCGTTCATCCGTCTGTTCGACGACAGCTTCACGATGGACGATGTCCGCTCGGCAGTGGTCGACCTCACCATCGACGGCCCCGAGGGCTATCGCCTTTCGGGCACCAACAAGATGAGCGAGATCAGCCGCGATCCGACCGACCTGGTCCGCCAGGCACTGAGCGAGCATCAGTATCCGGACGGGTTCGCGCTGTTCCTCGGCACACTGTTCGCGCCGGTGCAGGACCGCGACCATGTCGGCCGCGGATTCACGCACAAGGTGGACGACGTAGTCCGCATCTCCACTCCCAAGCTCGGCACGCTGGTCAATCGCGTGACGACCTCCAAGGCCGCAGCGCCCTGGGAATTCGGCATCCGCGACCTGATGCGCAACCTGGCCGAACGCGGCCTGCTGGCGCAGAAGGCCACCGCATGAACCGGCCGGCGCGCCGCCCCCACTCCGGCTGCAGCGCGCATGGCCCTCACAAGAAATCGGAACCCAATGTACGAAAGCGAAACCCTGGTGTCGGAAGCTGATCCCAAGCACATGCCGCTCGCGCGCGATCAGCGGGCCGTCTACCCCAGCCTGAAGGGCAAGCGCGTCCTGATCACCGGCGGCGGCTCCGGCATCGGCGCCGGCATCGTCGAAGGCTTCGTGCGTCAGGGCGCCGACGTAACCTTCTTCGACATCGCCGAGGCGGATTCGCAGGCATTGGTCGAGAGCCTGAAGGGCGCCGACAAGACCCCGGTCTTCAAGCGCGTCGACCTGACCGACATCAAGACGGTGCAGGGCACGATCCAGGGCCTGATCGATGAAAATGGCGCGTTCGACGTGCTGATCAACAACGCCGCCAACGACGATCGCCACACGATCGAGCAGGTGACCGAGGAATATTGGGACAACCGCATCAGCGTGAACCTGAAGCACCTGTTCTTCGCCGCGCAGTCGGTGATCCCGGGGATGAAGGCGAAGGGTGGCGGCGTGATCGTCAACCTGGGCTCGATCTCCTGGCACCTCGCGCTCGAAGAGCTGACGCTGTACCAGACCGCCAAGGCGGCGATCGAAGGCCTGACGCGCAGCTTCGCGCGCGAGCTGGGGCCGGACAACATCCGCTCGGTCTGCATCGTGCCCGGCAACGTCAAGACGCCGCGCCAGATGAAGTGGTACACGCCCGAGGGCGAGGCCGAGATCGTCAACGCCCAGTGCCTGAAGGGCCGTCTGGTCCCCGACGACATCGCGGCGATGGCATTGTTCCTTGCATCGGATGACGCCCGACTGGTAACCGGCCACGAATTCTTCGTGGACGCAGGGTGGCGCTGAGATGAGCAAAGTAGCGGTTTCCGAGCCCGTCAGCGTCTGGCAGCTCGGAGCACCGCTGGGCGAAGGCCCGGTGTGGGTTGAGCGCGACCAGGCGCTGTGGTTCGTCGATATCAAGAGCCACAAGATCCACCGCTACGACCCCGCCACCGGCAACACCCGCAGCTGGAATGCGCCGGGCCAGGTGGGCTTCCTCTTGCCGATCGAGAGCGGCGGCTTCGTCGCCGGCCTCCAGACCGGCCTCGCCCGTTTCGATGAGCGTGACGGCAGCTTCACGCCGATCTGCTCGCCCGAGCCCGACAAGCCCGGCAACCGCCTCAACGACGCCACCGTCGACTCGCTCGGCCGCCTCTGGTTCGGCAGCATGGACGACAGCGAAGAGGCGATCACGGGCGCAATCTATCGCCTCGCTGCCGACGGCAATTGCGTGGCAGCCAGCCCGCTCTGCTCGATTACCAACGGGCCTGCAGTGAGCCCGGACGGCAAGACGCTCTATCACGTCGATACGCTGGGCGGCATCATCTACGCCTGCGACATCGACGATGCAGGCATGCTGGTGAACCGTCGCGAGTTCACGCGCATCCCCTATGGCGAAGGCTATCCCGACGGTCCGACCGTCGACAGCGAAGGCTGCGTCTGGGTCGGGCTCTACATGGGCTGGGGCGTGCGCCGCTACTCGCCTGCGGGCGAGTTGCTCGAGGAAGTGAAGTTCCCGGTCAGCGCGATCACCAAGATCGCGTTCGGCGGGCCGGACCTGAAGACGGTCTATGCCACCACCGCCAACAAGCACATCGCCCCCACCGACCTGGCGAAGGAGCCGCACGCCGGCGACCTGTTCCGTTTCGAGGTCAGCGTTCCGGGCCAGAAGGGCATGCTGATCCGCGAAGGCGTCTGACGCCGCCGGTCCGCCTTCGGGTTTGATCGGGAGCAGGAAGCCGCCGAGCGCGTTCGGAACGGGCGATGTACGTCCGTTCCACGCGCGCCGAACGAACCCGGGCTGCCGCCATCGCGGCAGGGATCATGGCGGTCACCGGCTACGCGCTGGTCGCCGGACTGACCGTTCCCATCACGCGCCTGCCGACCGAGGCGCTCCAGCTCTTCCAGGTACTGCCCGAGCCGCCTCCCCCGCCCAGGGAGGAGACGAAGCCGCACGAAGTGAAGAGCAGCAAGCCGGAGGGACGCGCTGCGCCGCCCAACCTGCGCTCCGAGCCGACCGAGGTGGTCGCGCCCAAGCCGGTGATACCGCCGCCCGTGCCGCCTCCCGTTCCCGCGGCGCCGATCGCCGGGACGGGCAGCGCGCCCACTGCGGGCAGCGCGGACATCGTCGGGCCGGGCACCGGCGCCGGCGGCGTGGGCACAGGGCGTGGCAGCGGCGGCGCGGGCGAAGGAACGGGCGGCGGGGGCGACGGGAGCCCGCCGCGCCGTCGCAGCGGCCGTCTGAGCGACGCCGACTATCCGCGCGCGGCGTTCGAGGTGGGCGCCTCGGGAACGGTCGGCGTGCGCTATCTCGTCTGGACCGACGGCAGGGTTCGTGACTGCGAGATCGCGCAGTCGAGCGGCAACCGCGCGCTTGACGAGACCACCTGCCGGCTGATCATGCAGCGCTTCCGCTACTGGCCCTCTCTCGACGCCCGGGGGCGCCCGGTGCCCGCACTTGTCCTCGAATACCATACCTGGGTGATCAACGAGGAGCCGGTGGTGCGGCGACGGCGTTAACGGCTGCCCCGCCTTTCATCAGGCGCGTTCAGGGCGCCGCGGCGTTCACGGAACGAGCACAGTGACCATCACTTCGCAGCGCCGCCGGAAGCCCAGCGCCTCGTAGAGTGCGATCGCGCCTTCATTGTCGGCATAGGCGTGGAGGAAAGGCGTCTCCCCGCGCGCGGCGATACGGTTTGCCACCACCTCCATCAGTGCGCCGGCATAGCCGCGGCCGCGGAAATCCGGGTGGGTGCAAACGCCGCTCACTTCGGTGAATCCGGCAGGCTTCATCCGCTCGCCCACCATGGCCACGAGGCGGCCATCGATCTTCACGCCGATGAAGTCGCCGAGACGATGCGTGCGGCTGAAGAAGGGACCGGGCTCGGTTAGCGTGGCGAGCGCGAGCATGTCGGGCGCATCGGCATCCGTGAGCGCGACGAAATCGCAGGCCGTCCGCGGCGGCGCGAGCGCCTCGGCGATCATCTGCACGCCGGGGCGCGTCTTCTCGACGCATGTGCCGGGCACGGCCGGCAAGGCTCCGCGCGCGAGCACGATCGCTGGGCCGGTGGCGGCGACCAGATTGCCGAGCGCCCTGAGCGACTGGCTCGAGTGATCCTCGGCGGCGGCGAAGACTGCATAGTCGCCGTCGTAGCGAAGGGCCCTGCCCTCGCCGCGCGCGAGATGCGACTGGGTGGAGCACAGCGCGGTCCAGGCCGGATTGTCGAGCGGGTGAGCCATGGTGGGCATCTTACGCTTCTCGCGCGCCGGGTGAAGGATCGCATTCCCCACCACCGCCTTCGTCACCCCGACCTTGCCGGGGTCCACTCCGCCTCACTGACCGACCTTCGACCTAATTATCCTGCGCCTGCCTCCCGGCGGCCCCCGGCACGAGGCCGGGGTGACGGTTGGGTATCAGTGGTTGTGCCGCGGCACCTTCTCGCTGGTGCGACGATATTTGAGGGCGAAGTCGAGCGTGCCGCCTTCCCCAAGCTGGCCGACCTTCTCGCGGTAGAGCTCCTCCCAAGGGGTGTTGCTCTCGGGGATCGGCGGGGCGGGCTCACCTTTGCGGCGGGCGATCTCGGCCTCGTCGACCAGCGCGTCGCAGCGGCCGGTGTTGAGGTCGATGCGGATCGTGTCGCCGGTGCGGAGCCACGAAAGCCCCCCGCCCGCTGCGCTCTCGGGCGAGGCGTTGAGGATCGAGGGGCTGTCCGAGGTGCCCGACTGGCGGCCGTCGCCGAGGGTCGGCAGGCTCATGATGCCCTTCTGGATCAGGTGATCGGGCGGCTGCATGTTGACCACCTCCGCCGAGCCGGGCCAGCCGAGCACGCCCGCACCGCGGATGACGAGGATGCAGTTCTCGTCGATGTTCAGTGCCGGATCGTTGATGCGGTGGTGATAATCGTCCGAGCCGTCGAAGATGATCGCGCGCCCCTCGAACACGCCCTCGGACCCCGGACGGGACAGATAGCGGGCGCGGAAATCCTCGCCGATCACGCTCGTCTTCATGATCGCCATGTCGAAGAGGTTGCCCGACAGGACGAGGAATCCCGCCTTCTGCTTGAGCGGCGCATCCCAGGGCAGCACCACGTCGCGGTCAGTGACCTGCCGACCCGCGACATTCTCGGCCAGCGTCTTGCCGGTACAGGTCATCACGCTGCCGTCGAGCGCGCCGTTGGCGAGCATCTCGGTCAGCACCGCGGGGATGCCGCCGGCGCGATGGAAGCGCTCGGAGAGGTACTCGCCCGCGGGCTGCATGTTGACCACCAGCGGCAGGTCATAGCCCTGGCGCCAGTCGTCGGGAGTGATCTCGATGCCGGCGTGCGCGGCCATGGCGTTGAGGTGCGGCTGGGCGTTGGTCGAGCCGCCGATCGCGGTCAGCAGCCGGATCGCATTGAGGAAGCTCGCCTTGCTGAGGATCTTCGACGGGCGAAGGTCCTCATAGGCCATCTCGACGATGCGCTTGCCGGTCTCGTATGCCATCTGGCCACGCTCGCGGTACGGCGCCGGGATCATCGCGCAGCCGGGGAGCGACATGCCCAGACCTTCCGCGATAGAATTCATGGTCGATGCAGTTCCCATCGTGTTGCAATGACCCGACGAGGGGGCGCTCTCCATCGCACGCTTGAGGAACTCGGCTTCGTCGATCTCACCTGCGGCCATCTTGCGGCGGCTGCGCCAGATCACCGTGCCAGAGCCGACCAGTTCGCCCTCATGCCAGCCGTCGAGCATCGGGCCGCCCGAAAGGACGATCGCCGGGATGTCGACCGTGGACGCGGCCATCAGCGACGAGGGCGTGGTCTTGTCGCAGCCGGTGGTGAGGATCACCGCGTCGATCGGATAGCCGTTGAGGATCTCGACCAGCCCCAGATAGGCGAGATTGCGGTCCAGCGCGGCGGTGGGGCGGCGGCAATTCTCGAAGATCGGATGGAGCGGGAATTCCATCGGAACGCCGCCCGCCGCCAGGATGCCCTCACGCGCGCGTTTCACCGTCTCGAGATGGATGCGGTTGCACGGCGCGATGTCGCTCCCCGATTGCGCGATGCCGATGATCGGCTTGCCCGAGCGCAGCTCGTCGGGCGTGATGCCGTAGTTCATGAAGCGCTCGAGATAGAGCGCAGCCATGTCGGCGCGGCCGGGGGCGTCGAACCATTCGCGCGAACGGAACGGGCGGGCGGGGGTGCGGGTCATAAGCTCCTCTTTTCGTGCAGAGGGGCGCGAGCCTTGCGGCCGCGCCCCTCCCCGATTTTCAACGATCGACGGCTGAGATCAGCCCTGCATTTCTTCGAGTTCCTTGCCCTTGGTCTCGTGGATGAAACGCTGGACCAGGAAGAAGCTGATCACCGCGCAGACCGCGTAGAAGGTGTAGCTGGCGGCCAGGCCCCAGCTCGACGCCATCACCGGGAAGCTCTGCGCGATGAGATAGTTGGCGAACCACTGGGCGAAGCCGCACACGGCCAGTGCCGAGCCGCGGATCTGGTTCGGGAACATCTCGCCGAGCATCACCCACATGACGGGGCCCCAGGAGACGTTGAAGAAGATCACGTACAGGTTGGCCGCGATCACTGCGATGGTGCCAAGCTGCACCGAAAGCACGATCTTGCTGGCATCGTTCGGATCGATGGTCGCGTGGCTGAACGCATAGACCATCGCGAACAGCGTCACCGCCATACCCGCCGAGCCGATGAGCAGCAGCGGCTTGCGGCCGATCTTGTCGATCACCGCGATGGTGACGAAGCAGGCCGCGATCGAAACCGCGCCCGAGACGATGTTGATGAGCAGCGCGTCTCCCTCGGTGAAGCCCGCGAGCTGCCACAGCGTTGCGCCGTAGTAGAAGATCACGTTGATGCCGACGAGCTGCTGGAAGACCGCGAGCAGCA
>DATLJJ010000289.1:0-8567 GCA_035538975.1 Sphingomonas sp.
ATGTCGGCATAGGTCGACAGCAGCTTGCGCGCGGCGAGGCGCGTCGCATTCTGCTCGTCGTTCATGCAGTGCGGCAGCGTGCGCGAGACCGATTTGAGCACGTCGATCGCGGGATACCGGCCGCGTTCGGCGATCGCACGACGCATCACCACGTGACCGTCGAGAATGCCGCGCACTGCGTCGGCGACCGGCTCGTTATGGTCGTCTCCGTCGACGAGGACGGTGAACAGGCCGGTGATCATGCCCTTGCCGGGCTCGCCGGGGCCGGCGCGTTCGAGCAGCCGGGGCAGCTCGGCGAAGACGGTGGGGGTGTAGCCCTTGGTCGCGGGCGGCTCGCCCGAGGCGAGGCCGATTTCGCGCTGCGCCATCGCGAAGCGCGTGACCGAATCCATCAGGCACAGCACGTTGAGGCCCTGGTCACGGAAATGTTCGGCGACGGCGAGGGTGGTCCATGCGGCCTGACGGCGCATCAGCGCGGGCTCGTCCGAAGTGGCGACGACGACGACCGAGCGCGCCATGCCCTCCGGTCCCAGATCGTCCTCGATGAATTCCTGCACTTCGCGGCCGCGCTCGCCGATCAGGCCGATCACGGCGACGTCGCACTGGGTCCAGCGCGCGAGCATCGAGAGCAGCACCGACTTGCCGACGCCCGAGCCCGCGAACAGGCCGAGCCGCTGGCCGCGGCACAGCGGCACGAAAAGATCGAGCGTGCGTACGCCCGTCTCGATCCGCTCGGCAACGCGGGCACGGTTGGCGGCGGCGGGCGGGGGCGCCTTGATCGGCTGGGGCTCGCCGCCCGGCGGTAGCGGCCCAAGCCCGTCGACCGGACGGCCGAGACCGTCGATCATGCGACCGAGCCAGGCGGAGGAGGGGCGCACGGTAAACTGGCCCGCGCCCAGGTCGGCACGCGCACCCAGACCCACGCCTTGCGGGTCGGTGAAGGGGAGGCAGAGCGCCACGTCGCGGTCGAGCGCCGTCACTTCGGCCTGCACCGCGCCGTTGCGCGAGGCGATCTCGACGCGGCTGCCGATCTGCGCCACGCCGGCCAATCCTTCGACTTCGATCAGCGCACCGCGCACCGCGACCACCCGGCCGAAGCGGCGGTCGGGCAGCATCTCGCGGATCGCGCGGGCAGCACTCGCCAGCGTCTGCATGGAAAGCGCCTCAGGCGGCCTGCGCGGAAGCGTCGGCGGCTTCGGTCTCGAACGCGATGATCTCGCGCGCCGAGGAAAGCGCCTTGTAATAGTCGCCCATCGCCATGTCGTGGGCGAAGCGGATGCACGCCGCGCGCGCCTCGGCGGTGGGCAGGGCCGCGACCAGCGCGCCGACCAGCGCCACGACGCTATCCTGATGCTGGGCGCGGTTGGCCGGGTCGATATAGGCGAGCATCGCCGCGAAATAGAGCTGGCGCGCCGGGGTGGTGGCCTCTTCCGGCTGCATGACCTCACGGCCGCGCAGGATCGAAACCTGGTTCTCGACGGCGATCTGCGTGCGGCCGACCGCGCGCAGCACCGCGCCGTTTACGATCGCCTTCTCGCCGTCGCGAAGGGTGATGCGGAGCATGGAAACGTGCCTTTCGTGAAGCTTTGCCTCCATTATAGGAACAAGTTTCCGCAGGACGGCGCGGCACCCGGCAAATTTTGCCCAGCATCAAATTTCGCCGCGCATTTGGCCGCAAGGCGCGAAGCTCATCCTACAATGATGGCGTGGCCTGCGCGATCGATCCGCGGGCGTCTTGGGAGTCCTGGTCTTGAGCCTCTATTCCGCTCTTTATGCCGGCGTGTCCGGCCTCAGCGCACAGTCGGCCGCAATGGCGACCGTCGCCGACAACATCACCAACATCAACACCGTGGGTTACAAGGGCGTCGAAGCCCAGTTCCGGACGCTGGTGACCGACGGCCGCGCCAAGAGCAACTATTCCGCGGGCGGCGTCGCCGCTGCGCCTATCGCGATGGTCTC
Organism: Sphingomonas sp.; assembly: GCA_035538975.1. GTDB lineage: Bacteria > Pseudomonadota > Alphaproteobacteria > Sphingomonadales > Sphingomonadaceae > Sphingomonas. Next base: position 1,960 of record DATLJJ010000289.1, read on the forward strand.
GAAGCAGGGCCTGCTTCAGGCCTCGGGCAGCACCACCGACATCGCGATCGACGGGGGCGGCTTCTTCGTCACTCGCTCGACCGCCGACGACAGCAGCGACGTGGCCTTCACCCGCGCCGGCAACTTCCGCCCGGACGAGGAAGGCTTCCTGCGCAACGCCGCCGGCCTCTATCTCTACGGCTGGCGCCTCGATCCGTCGGGCAACTTCACCAACACCGGCAACCTCAACTCGCTCGAGGCCGTGCGCGTGAGCGACCTGACCGGCACCGCTTCGCCCACCTCGCGCATCCAGGCGCGCATGAACCTGCAGTCGAGCACCCCGAATTACGCGGGTGCCTATACTGCCGGCGACATGGCTTCGGGCACTGTGACCCCGCAGTTCACGCGCTCGTTCGATGTCTATGACTCGCAGGGCGGCTCGCACCGGATCACGATGGGCTTCATCAAGACCGGCGCGAACACCTGGCAGGCCGAGACCTATTCGGATCCGGCGACCGACGTCACCGCGGCGGGCGGCCTGCTCGCCAGCGGCACGGTGAAGTTCAACCCGGACGGCAGCCTCGATCTTTCGGGCTCGACCGGCAACTTCTTCGACCCGCTGACGCCGACCTGGACCAACAACGCCGCTTCGGTGCCGATCCAGCTCTCGCTGGGCAGCGACGACGGCATCAACGGCATCACCCAGTTCGGTACCGAGAGCTCGCTGATCTCCTCGAACGTCGACGGCGGCATGCTGGGCAATCTGTCGTCGGTCGAGATTACCAAGGAAGGCACTGTCAACGCGATCTTCGACGACGGTACCACCCGTGCGGTGTTCCAGCTGCCGATCGCGACCTTCCAGAACCCGGACGGCCTCACGCGCATGTCGGGCAACGCCTATACGCCCAGCCGGGCGTCGGGCGGCTTCACGCTCAACACGCCGGGCGCGCTCGGCGCAGGTGCGATCGCGGCCAATTCGCTCGAGGCCTCCACCGTCGACCTCGCCGGCGAGTTCACCAACATGATCCGCTTCCAGCGGGCCTACAGCGCTTCGTCCAAGATCATCACGACCGTGGACGACATGCTGCGCGAAGTCAGCGACCTGAAGCGCTGATCGGCTAGCGGTCAGGGGATCAGGGGATGGCGCTCAACGATATATTGGGTTCCGCGGTATCGGGCCTGTCTGCCGCGCAGGCAGGCCTCCGCGCGGTCTCGAACAACATCGCCAACGTCGGCGTGGCGGGGTATGCGCGCGAGCGCGTCAACCTCACCACCGGCGTCACTTCGGGCAAGGTCAGCGGCGTCGTGGTGGGCGAGCCCACCCGCGTCGCGGACCGCTTCCTGGAGTCGACGGTCTATCGCCGCTCGGGCGATTACGGCCGGGCGGAAGTGAGCGCCAACTACCTCGATCGCCTCCAGTCGCTGCTCGGCGAACCGGGCGCGGACTCGGGCCTGCCCGCGCGGCTCGATGCCATCTCGGCCTCGGCCGTGGCGATGACCGGCTCGCAGTCGTCCGAGCAGACCGTCGCGACGTTCACTGCCAATGTGCAGGACGCGATCACGTCGATGCAGCAGCTCGACAGCGACGTTGCCGGGCTGCGCGGCGACGTGGAGTCGGAAGTCGGCTACACGGTCGACAAGATCAACAGCCTGCTCGCGCGTATCCACGACCTCAACAGCACGGTGGCGCAGAACACCGGGCTGGGACGCAGCGTCAGCGGCGCCGCCGACCAGCGCATGAAGGCCATCGAGGAGCTCAGCAGCCTCGTCTCGGTCAACGTGCGCGAGCAGCCGGACGGCCGCGTCTCGATCGAGACCGCGTCGGGCGGCGTGCTGCTCGACCGCCGGCTGCGCCAGCTCTCCTATCCCATCTCGGGCTCCGGCACCTCGATGCCCAGCTATCCCGCCATCGAGATCCGCTTCGCCGAGGCGGACGGATCGATGGGAGCGGCCACCGGCGAGAAGTTCGATTCGGCTGCGGTGGGCGGCAAGCTCGGCGGCCTGCTCGACCTTCGCGACCGCGCGCTGCCGGCCTTCTCCGAAAAGCTCGGCGTCCTCTTCGGCGGGCTCACCGAAGCGCTCAACAGCGTGAGCAACGCCGGTACCACCGTGCCCGCGCCCGCTTCGCTCAACGGCCGCTCGACCGGTCTCGTCGGCACCGACCGGCTCGGCTTCACCGGCGCCGCGACCTTCGCGGTGACCAAGAACGACGGCACGCTGGTCGCCAAGACCACGATCGATTTCGACGCGATGGGCCCCGGCGCCACCGTCGACGACATGGTGGCCGCGATCAATGCGGGCCTGGGCGGCAACGCGACCGCGAGCTTCGTCGACGGCAAGCTGACCATCTCGGCCGCCGCCGCCGGCAATGGCGTCGCGATCGCGCAGGACGCGGCGAAGCCCAGTTCGCGCGCCGGGGTCGGCGTCTCGCACTATTTCGGCCTCAACGACATCATCCGCAGCGACACGAGCACGCTCGTGCCCTCGGGCTTCACTGCCGGCGACGCGCATGGTTTCGGCGCAGGCGAGACCACCCAGATCGTGCTCCGCGACACCTCGGGCCGCGCGCTCACCAGCTACACGCTCACGCCCACGGCGGGGGGCACGTTCGGCGATCTCGTAAACGATCTCAACGCGAGCCCGCTGGCCAATTTCGGCAGCTTCTCGCTCGACGATCGCGGCCGCCTGCGCTTCGATCCGGCGCCTTCGGTTTCGGGTGCGTCGCTGTCGATCCCGTCGGATTCGACCGATCGCCTCGGCACCGGGCGCAACTTCACCCAGCTCATGAACCTGACCGGGGTCTCGAGCGGGCTGAACGGCAGCGAAGTACGGCCCGAAGTGCTCGCCAATCCCACGCGGATGCCGCTCGCGATGCTCAATGCCGATGCCGCGATCGGCACCAAGGCGCTGGGCGCCGGCGACACCCGCGGCGCCACGGCGATCGTCGACCGGCTCGCGACGCCGATCGACCTCGGCAAGGACGGTACCGTCACCATCGAGCGTTTCTCGAGCCTGCTGCTCGGCCGCGCCGGTCTCGAGGCGAACCAGGCGCAGGGCTATCTCAACGATGCCGCCGCGCGTCGTGACGACGCCGTGAACCGCCGCGACAGCTTCTCGGGCGTCAACATCGACGAGGAGCTCTCGCAGATGGTGGTGCTCCAGAACAGCTATTCGGCGGCGGCGCGCGTGATCACCACCGCCACCGAGATGTACGACACGCTCATCGACATGGTCCGCTGAGGAAGAAGAACATGACCCGCGTTGCCACCATTCCGCTCCAGCGCACCATGTCGGACGCGATCCAGCGTTCGCAGGAAAAGCTGGCGATCACTCAGCAACGGCTGTCGACCGGCAAGAAGGCGGCGAACTTCGCCGACCTGGGCACCGAGACCGTACGCAACCTCTCCGCGCACAGCCTGCTGGCGCGGCAGGATGCGCAGTCGACGGTGTCCAAGCGCGTCGGCACCACGCTGTCGCTCTACCAGGGCCACCTCGAAGGCATCGAGACCGCGACGATGGACCTGCGCCAGCAGATCATGACCGCGGTCGGCACCGGCGACGCGGCCGGCCTGCAGGAAGCGATCGAGACTGCGTTCGCGCAGTTCCGCACCTCGCTCAATTCGGACGAGGGCGGTACGCCGCTGTTCGGCGGCGCCCAGACCGGGCAGAAGCCTTTTCTTCCCGCGACGCTGCAGGACACCGCGACGATCGACGGCGCCACGGCGTTCCGCGACGACGGCGTTCGTGCCACCGCGCGTGTCGCCGATGGCGTGGACGTGACCTATGGCGTCACCGCCAGCGCCGTGGGCAAGGACCTCTATGAGGCATTCCGCACGCTGGGGCAGGCCGGCACGATCAGCGAGAAGCCCGATGCGAGCCAGATCGCCGTGCTGAAGACCGCGCTCGACCAGCTCGACACCGGCCTCGGTAGCCTCCGCTCGGTGAATGCCGAGAACGGCCGCAAGCAGGCCCAGGTCGAAACGCTCACCGTCCGCGGCGAGCAGCGCTCGCTGCTGCTCAAGGGCGTGATCGAGAGCAACGAGGACGCCGATCTGGGCCAGGTCGCCGTCGATCTCGCCACGCAGAAGGCGATGCTCGAGGCGAGCTATTCGGTCTTCTCGCAGCTCTCGAGCCTCAGCCTCGTCAACTATATCCGCTGAGCCGGCGCCCGCCGGCAAGGCCAGTTCGCGTACCACGGCCGCTCCGCACTGCGCGGGGCGGCCATTTTCTTGACCCGCGCATCACTCCCCTCCCGGGAAGGGAGGGGCAGGGGCGTGCGCGCGTCTGCGCGCTCCAAAAACTCAAGGGCGATACGGCTGAAAAGCGCCGGGCGAGGCCCCGTCGTTACACCCACCCCTTACTCCTCCCCGCGAGCAGGGAGGGGAGAGGACACAGCTTACGGAGCCGCGTCGAGCAGGTCGCCGACCGCACCGATCGGGCTCGCTTGGGGGATCGCCGCCATCGCGGCGCCGAGCCTGGCGGAGTCGATCGTGCCCGGGGCCGCAGTCAGCGCGTCGAACGCCTGGCCGCTCGGCAAGCCCTGGAAGGCCGCGGCATAGCGGTCGCGCAGTGCCTGGAGCCGGTCCTCGCGGCCCAGCATGGCGAGCGCCACTGCCTGGCGGAGCACTGCGGCCTGCGCCGGCTCGCCCAGCCCCTTGGGCTGCGGGAGGTGGCCTTCGTTCTCGGTCGCAAAGGCGTTCCAATCCTTGGCGCGCCAGTGCATCTCGGCGCGGATCGCCTCCGCGTCGGGCAACCCGTCGAGCGCGGCGTTTGCGGCTGCATCCTTGCCCATCTTGTGGAGCGCGATTGCTTCGACGCGCTTGCGGTCGTGCCGCATCTCGTCCGAATAGCCGGCCTGCTCGGTGTCGCGCAGCACCTGAAGCGCGCGATCGGGTCGGCCCGCCAGAATGTGGAGCGACGCGACCTTCACCGACATCGGCCCCTGCGCGACGTCCTGCATCCGCTGCACGAGCTGATACTGGAGCAGCTCCGCCGCCCGCGCATAAAGCCCTGCAGCCTCGAGCCGGTTGGCGAGCCGCAGCACCAGCGCGTCACCCTCGGCTCCCGCGGGGGAGAGCTCGCGATAGTCCCAATAGAGTCCTGCCGCTTCGGGCAGCGGCACCTGGCTGTCAGGCGCGAGCACCGATCCGAGCGTGGCCTGCAACGAAGCGAGCATCGGCGCGGCTTCCTTGCCGAGCTTGAAATAGCGGAACAATGTCGCGCCAGCGCGCAGCTGGCCGCGCAGATCGTGCACTTCGGTCGCGAGACGCAGCTCGAGCTGGAGCGCGCGCTGCTCTACCGGTCCGCCGCGCCAGGTGTAGCGCAGCGTGTCGAGCCGCTTGATCGCCTCGGCGGGCGAGATGGTGTGCGCGGCCAGATCGGCCTCGATGATGCCCAGCCGCGCATCCGCCTTGAGCTGCGGCGTGCCGCTGATCCGCGCACGATCGAGCCGGAGCCGGCCCGCCTGCTGGTCGCCCGATGCGATCAGCGCGCGGCCGCGCAGCAGGTTGGCGGCCGGGTTCTGGTCGCCGAACAGCTTGAGCCAGCCGAGCGCGGGCTCGGGTTTGCCGGTGTCGATCGCGGCCGTCGCGGCGGCAAGCACGAAGGGCGAGCGGTCGACTGCCGGTCGCGCGTTGATCGCGGGCAGCGCGCAATTGATCTGCGCGAGCGCCTCTTCCTCGCTGCCGGCGAGCACCAGCGCGCGAATGCGCCACGCGCATGCTTCGGCATTGCCTGCCAGCTCGTCGCTCGCGAGCGCGACAACGGCATCCTCGCCACGTTCGACCAGCACCAGCGCCGCGCCGCGCGCGAGGCGGAAGGGGGCGACCAGATCCAGATCGGCATCGGCAAGGCGCATCGTTTCGAGCACGCCCAGCGCGTCGGCGCCCTTGCCCTCCGCGATCAGCCCGAGCGCGAAGCGCCAGCGTGCGAACTGACGCCCCGCCGGCCTGGCAGCGGCGAGAGCAGCCCAGGCGGCGCTGCCGGTCTCGCCCTGCCAGCCCTGGGGACTCGTGATCATCGGCATCTGCGCCAGTTCGGCGGCGAAGGGCGGAAGCGCCGAGGCGAGCGCGAGCGGCGCCGTGATCGGCGCGTTGGTCGGCAGGGGAGGGCCCTGCGGAGTTGGGGCCGCGGTCGCTGCGCCGGCGATCAGGGCGATGGCTGCGGTGCGCATCAGGCGGCTCCGAACAGCGCGACGGCGACACCGCCGCCGATGCAGGCGAGCAGGAACAGCAGCGCGGGAACGATCGGAAGGGACGGCTGTGCCGCGGCTGCGCCGGCTGCCGGCGAGGTGGCGAGGCCGCCTGCGCCCTGGGCCTGGTCGCCGCGGCGGCGCTTCGGCGCTTCCGCCGCATCCTGGACGACGCGTATTCTTCCCGGGCGCTGATCGTAGCTCAACTCGACACCTTCTGGCTTATTTCCCTCTATTATAGAGGAGAGGCCGCCCGCGGGGCGGCTCCGTGCACAGGAGATTCGAGTTGCGTAGGGGAAGCTTCGCAGCGCTGGCGCTGACGACGGCGCTGGTGCCCTTTCCGATCGGTGGGGCGCAGGCGTCCGGCGGCGGGGCTGCGGGCGGCGAAGGCCTGCATCTCGTGCCGATGGACGAAGTGACCGTGCCGATCGTCGAAGCC
>DATLJJ010000290.1:0-2022 GCA_035538975.1 Sphingomonas sp.
CCGCCGAGATCGTCGACAGCCATGTCGGGCTCGCGATTCTTGCGATCCCCGCGATCGGCGGACTGATCATCGGCCTGATGGCGCGCTTCGGCTCGGAGAAGATCCGCGGCCACGGCATCCCCGAGGCGATCGAGGCGATCCTCTACGGCGAAAGCCGCCTCTCGCCCAAGGTCGCGGTGCTCAAGCCGCTCTCCTCGGCGATCTCGATCGGCAGCGGCGGCCCGTTCGGCGCCGAAGGTCCTATCATCATGACCGGCGGGGCGATCGGATCCCTGTTCGCGCAATGCTTCCATCTGAGCGCGGCCGAGCGCAAGACGCTGCTGGTAGCCGGCGCCGCGGCGGGCATGACCGGCATCTTCGGCACCCCGATCGCCGCCATCCTGCTCGCGATCGAAGTGCTGCTGTTCGAATGGAAGCCGCGCAGCTTCGTGCCCGTCGTCGTCGCGGCCTCGGTTGCCTTCGCGTGGCGGCCGCTGCTGCTCGGCACGGGTCCGCTCTTCCCCTTCCCCGCGGTGCACTTCGCCAGCCCCTGGCCGGCATCGGGCGCCGCGCTCGGCGTCGGCATCCTCGTCGGGCTGCAGGCGGCGCTGCTCTCGGCGCTGCTCTACCGGATCGAGGACCTGTTCGCGCGCCTGCCGGTCCACTGGATGTGGTGGCCGGCGATCGGCGGGCTGGTGGTCGGCGCCGGGGGACTGGTCGACGCGCATGTGCTCGGCGCCGGCTATGCCAATATCCAGGCGCTGCTCGACGGCTCGCTGGCGATCCGCGTAGTGCTCGCCCTCGCGGCGATCAAGGCGCTGGTCTGGCTCGTTGCGCTCGGCTCGGGCACCTCGGGCGGCGTGCTCGCGCCGCTGCTCATTCTGGGCGGAGCGCTCGGCTATCTGCTCGGCACTTTCCTGCCCGGCGCGCCCGGCTTCTGGGCGATGATCGGCATGGCGGCGATCCTCAGCGGAGCGATGCGCGCGCCGCTCACCGCCGCGCTGTTCGCGGCCGAGCTCACCGGCCATTTCGACGCGCTCCCCCTGATCGCGATCGGCTCGGCCGGTGCCTATGCCGTCAGCGTGCTCGTGATGCGCCGCTCGATCCTCACCGAGAAGATCGCCCGCCGCGGCCGCCACATCCTGCAGGAATACACCGTCGATCCGCTAGACTTCCTTCAGGCCGGTGACGTCATGACGCCACAGCCCGAGACGCTGCCGGGCACGCAATCGGTCGCACAGACGATCGCCTTCTTCGCCGACAGCGCCCGCCACCGCAGCTATCCGGTGGTTGACGATCGCGGCCGGCTGCTCGGCCTGGTCTCGCGAAGCGATGCACTGCGCTGGCAGACGCTCGGCGGAAGCGATGCGATCCCGCTCGGTGAGATCCTGTCGGACGCGTCCCAGCCCACTGCCGCACCCGCCACGCCGATCGGCGCGGTCGCGGATCTGATGGTCGAGACCGGGATCGGCCGCATCCCGATCGTCGAGCCGGGCACCGGCCACGTCGTGGGGATCCTCTCGCGCCACGACCTGCTCAAGGCCCGGTCTCTCCGCCGCCGCGATGAGGTCGAGCGCGCCGGAGGCGGCCTGCTCGGCTGATCCGGTCAGGCAAATGTCTCGCTGGCGTAATGGGATGTTAAATCTGTTGCGCGATGCCCCGCTCCGAAAACCATTCGGAGAGGGCGATGGAAAATCGCAGGCTCGCGGTCGCGATTGACGATTCTGAAGTTCGCCTCGCCTGGATCGGCGCTGGCGGCGAAGTGCGCAACGAGACGGCCTGGCCGCTCGACCGCTTCTCGACGCTGATCGAGGCGATGCTGCGGTTCGAGGCCGAGACCGGCCAGCCGCTGTGGCAGTCGGCCGCGGCGATCGCGATCTACGGCGCGACCTATGGCGAATCGATCTCGCTCCATCGCGGGCGGTGGACGATCAGCCGCTCCGGGCTTGCTTCGATCCTCGGGACGCCGCCTACGATCATCAACCACGTCGTTGCCAAGGGCTGGGCCGCGGTGGGCGGCACGGGCGTCCAGCTCGCGCCCGT
>DATLJJ010000291.1:0-9629 GCA_035538975.1 Sphingomonas sp.
CCGAGAACTTTCGCGTCGCCGATGCGAACAGCCGCTTCCTCGAGCTGGTCGGCCAGCCGCGTGAGGCGGTGTGCGACAAGCGGATCGACGAGCTGCCGTGGCTGACCGAGGCGGTCGCCCTCGCCGCCGCTGCGCTGCGCCCGGGCGGCGCACTGCAGCTCGCCGATTGCGAAGTGGCGAACCGCGAGGGTGCGCCGGTCAGCGTCGATATCGTCGCCACGACGTGCGAGACCAGGGGACGCAGCCTCGCCCAGCTCAACTTCCGCGACATCAGCGAGCGCAAGAAAGCGGATGCGCAGATCCGCTATCTGGCGCTGCACGATCCGCTCACCGGCCTCGCCAACCGCGCCATGTTCTACGAACGGCTGAGCGTGGAAATGGCGTCCGCCCGGCGAAACGCCGGCAAGGTCGCGCTGCTCGCGATCGACCTCGACCATTTCAAGCAGGTCAACGACTCGCTGGGCCACCTGATGGGCGACAAGCTGCTGGAGGAAGCGGCGCAGCGCATCACGGGATGCCTGCGCGAATGCGATCTGGCGGGCCGGCTGGGGGGCGACGAGTTCGCCGTCGCGCTTTCCGACATTCCCGGTCAGGAGCAGGCGGAGGAAGTCGCCCGGCGGCTCATCGAGGCGTTGAGCGCGCCGTTCGAACTGGACGGCCAGCTGGCGCATGTCTCCGGCAGCATTGGCATCGCCTTGTTCCCCGAGGATGGCGACAGCCCCCGGGCGCTGATGCGATCGGCGGACACTGCCATGTACGGCGCGAAGAAGAGCGGCCGGAACGGCAGCAAGACCTATTCGCACGACCTCGACGTCCCCGGCGAGCGGTGGAGCACGCTGTCGCAGGACGTCCACGGCGCCTGCGCGCGCGGCGAGCTGGAAATCTATTATCAGCCCCAGACCTCGCTGCGGAACGGAGAGATCACCGGGCTGGAATGCCTGCTTCGGTGGAATCATCCGCGCGAGGGGCTGGTCGCGCCGGTCGTCTTCATCCCGCTGCTCGAGGAACGCGGGCTGATGGTGGAAGTGGGCCATTGGGTGCTGCACCAGGCCTGCAGGCAGAACGCCGAGTGGCAGGCGCAGGGGCTCCCGCCGGTCCGCGTCGCAGTGAACCTTTCCGCCCAGCAATTCTATCGCGGCGACATCGTCGCTTCGGTCCGCGACGCGCTCGAAGCCTCGGGGCTCGATGCAAGCTGGCTCGAGCTCGAGCTCACCGAGAGCCTCACGCTCGACGACAGCGAGTCCACGATACGGATCATGCAGGAGTTGAAGGAGTTGGGCGTCGCGCTGTCGCTCGACGATTTCGGGACCGGCTGGTCCTCGCTCAGCTATCTGCGTCGCTTCCCGCTCGATCGCATCAAGATCGACCGCACATTCATTCGCGACATGGGGAGCCACCACGGGACCGCCGCGATCGTCGAGAGCATCCTCAACCTGGCGTTCACGCTGGGAATGGACTGCATCGCGGAAGGCGTCGAGACGCCGGAGCAGCGCGAAAGCCTGGTCCGCCGGAACTGCCCGAGCATGCAGGGCTTCCTGTTCAGCGAGCCGGTCACCGCGGCGAGCATCCCGCACCTCCTCAGGGAAATGCAGCACCCGGCCTAAAAGAAAGGCCGCTCCGGCGGGAGCGGCCTTTTTCTCCGGACCGACGGGAGTTCCTCAGCGGATCCCCATCGTGCTCCTGGCCAGCCGGCCGACGAGCCCCGGCAAGCCCTTGTAGCTCGCCTTGTGATAGGGCGAGTCCGGCTCGACCAGCGCGGTCAGGCGGCGGTGGGCCTGGCCCAGATTGTGGTAGGGCACGCTCGGCAGCAGGTGATGGAGCGCGTGGTAGCGCAGCCCCACCGGCGCCCAGAGCGCGGGCAGCAGCGCGGGCGGCGGCACGTTGACGCTGTCGAGATACTGCGCCGTGACGGTCATCGCCTCCCCTTCATTCTCCCAGAGATGCGCGACGAGCGTGCGAACCTGGTTGATGACGGTGATGGCGCCGATCACTCCGAGGTAGATCAGGAAAGCGCGCAGCGGCACCACGCCCGTGGCGACGAGCGTCACCAGTCCGATGACCCAGACGCTGGTCGCGGCTTCCTGCGCGATCCACTGGCTGCGCGCCTCGCCCTCAGGGTGGCGGCGGCGGAACTGCGGGTTGATGACGAGGCCCGAATAGCGCTCGACCACCGCCTTGCGCAGGCCCGGAACGATCAGCGACAGCGGCGCGAGCACGCCGTAGCGGATCAGCAGGCCGATCGGGGCGAGCGCGGCGACGAGCACGAAGACGGGCAGCGACCACGGCTTCATCAGCGCGAGCGGCAGATATTCGGGATCGTCCACGGTGCCGTAGCGGGTGCGCGCGTGGTGGAGGTTGTGCACGCCCTCGTACATGAACGAAGGCACCATCAGCGGCACGCCGACCAGCGCGTTCCAGCCGAAGCGGAAGCCGGGCAGCGACGAATGCTTCATGTGCGTCAGCTCATGGATGAAGCTGCCCGCGCGGTAGAGCGCCAGCACCGCGACAGCGGCCGCGAGCAGCGCCTCCCCGGGCACGCTCAGCGTGATGGCGAGCGCGAGCGCGCCATAGCCGACCACGACCGATGCAATCAGGTCCGCCCAATAGATCGCGGGCCTGGCCTTGTGCAGGTCACGCGCGATCTCGGACGCAGCGCGAAGCATCGCCTTGTCGTCGGCGATACGGGGACGCGAAGCAGCGCCCGTGGGCGTCGCCGCTTCACGAAGATCAAAGGCGATACTCGTGTTCATGCTCTGGGCCATTGCCCGGAGATAGTGGCTAGATGTTGGCAGGAACAGGGACCGACCGAAGGCGCGCGACCGAGTGTGGCTTTGCGGCACTCCCCCGCCCCCTTCCCGACAAGCTTCCCGCTTGACAAGGAACCCGGCTTGGCCGGACTGCACGCAACCCATCGCAAGAGGCGCCATCAATGCCCGCAATCACCGTGCGTCCCGTCGTCACCAAGGCGGATACCAAGGCCTTCATCGAGCTCGCCTATCGCATCAACGGCGACGATCCCAACTGGGTCGCGCCGCTGCGTCAGGAAGTCGCCGCGACGATCGATCCGAAGAAGAACGGCTGGTTCAGCCATGCCGAGGCGCAGCTGTTCCTCGCCGAGCGCGAGGGCACGGTTGTGGGCCGCATCTCCGCACACATCGACCGGCTCGCGCTCGAGATGCCGCCCGAGCAGGGTTTCGGCCCGGGCACGGGCTTCTGGGGCATGTTCGACGCCGAGGACGAAGCCGTCGCGCAGGCGCTGATCGCCAGCGCCGAGCAGTGGCTGCGCGACAAGGGCATGACCCGCGCGCTCGGCCCGGTCAGCCTTTCGATCTGGGAAGAGCCCGGCCTGCTGGTGAAGGGCCACGATCACTCGCCGACGGTGCTGATGGGCCATCACCCCGCGCGCTATCAGGGCTGGATCGAGGCGCTGGGCTATGCGCCCGCCAAGAAGCTGGTGACCTATGAGCTCAACATCGCGCAGGAATTCCCCCCTCTGATCCAGCGCATCGTCGCCGCGGGCGAGAAGAATGCGCGTATCCGCATCCGCAAGGTGAACAAGGCGCGCTTCGACGAGGAAGCGGCGATCATCCTCGCGATCCTCAACGACGCATGGTCGGACAATTGGGGGTTCGTGCCGCTCACGCAGCCCGAGATCGACGACGTCGGCAAGAAGCTCAAGCCGCTGGTGTTCGAGGACCTGATCATGATCGCCGAGCTCGACGGCGAGCCGGTGGCGTTCATGGTGACGCTGCCCGACCTCAACGAAGCGCTCAAGCCGCTCAAGGGCTCGCTCCTGCCATTCGGCTGGGCCAAGCTGCTGCTGTGGCTGCGCAGGCCCAAGGCGCGCACGATGCGCGTGCCGCTGATGGGGGTGGTCAAGAAGCTCCAGAGCTCGCGCATGGCGAGCCAGCTGGCCTTCATGATGATCGAATATATCCGCCGGGCGGCCGTTCCCAACTATGGCGCGTCGCGCGGCGAGATCGGCTGGATCCTCGACGACAACCAGGGGATGATCGCGATCGCCGACGCGATCGAGAGCCGCGTGAACCGCGAATATGTGATCTACGCCAAGGGCCTATAGGCGAGCGGGCCCGCGGCGGTATCCGCCGCCGCGGGCCGCCGGCGTTACTTCTTCTCGGCGAGCGGATCGACGCCCTGCGCGAGCCACTGGTCGCGCGTCTTGCAGACCTTGCGCTCGAGGATCGAGCCCGTGATGCGGTCGACGATGCAGTAGCGCGTGTCCTTGTTGCTGGTCGTACGCGGCGCTTCCTGCTTCCCCGCCCTGGTCGCGGCATCGGGGTCCGGCGCGGCGGTGGCAGGCGCAACCGCGGCCGCGACGAAGGTGGCAGTGGCGGCGAAAGCGATGGCTGCGCGCGAGATGCGGCCGATGTTGCGAGTGCTGATCATATCCCTGACTCCTCTACCTAGACATGACAGGCGCTCCCTCGTTCCGCCTGTGCACTGATCTTTGCAGAGGCCGTGCCAATTGACCGGCTGACACAAAATCAAGGACTTAGCGGAATTCCTCCCAGCGAAGCACCGCTATAGAGCAGCAATACACGCCAAATATTGGCGTTTGCCGCTTTCGACTGTCCGAAAGGGAACAGTGGCATGTCCGGAATCGGACGGCGCGAACGCCGCCGGAGTCGGTTCAGCGCAGCGCGACCCAGGTCGGCGCGTGATCGCTCGCCTTTTCGCGGCCGCGATAGTCCTTGTCGACGCCGGCGCCCAGGAAGCGGTCGGCGGCCTGGGGACTGAGCAGCAGGTGATCGATGCGGAAACCCGCGTCTCGCTGCCAGCAGCCGGCCTGATAGTCCCAGAAGGTCCAGATCCCGCCCTGCGGGAAGCGCGTGCGCAGCGAGTCCGTCCAGCCCGGCGCGAGCAGCGAACGGTAGCGTGCACGCGACTCCGGCTGCATCAGCGCGTCGGTCGACATCGCACGGACCGAGAAGGTGTCGTCGTCATTGGGGATGACATTATAGTCGCCCGCGAGCACCACCGGGCGCTCCTCGGCGAGCAGCGCGCGGGCGCGCTCGGCGAGGCGATCCATCCACTTTAGCTTGTAGTCGAACTTGGGGCCAGGCTGCGGGTTGCCGTTGGGCAGGTAGATCGAGGCGACGACGAGATCGCCGATCTCGGCCTCGATATAGCGGCTGTGCGCATCCTCGGGGTCGCCCGCGAGCCCGCGCTGGCGCTCGACCGGCTGGGCGCCCCGCGCGAGCACGGCGACGCCGTTGAAACCCTTCTGCCCGTGCCACACGGCGCCATAGCCTGCGGCTTCGATCTCCTTGACCGGCAGCGTCTCGTCGGCGCTCTTCAGCTCCTGCAGGCAGACCACATCGGGCTTCTGCTCGTCGAGATATTCGAGCAGGCGCTCCATGCGCGCCTTGATGCCGTTGACGTTGTAAGTGACGATTTTGGGCAAGATCGTGTGCTCAGACCGAGAAGCTGGTGCCGCAGCCGCAGCCGGACGCGGCGTTGGGATTGGTCACTGCGAAATGCGCACCGCCGAGGTTGTCGACGAAATCGACCTGGGCGCCGCGGACGAGATCGAGGCTGATCGAGTCGACGACGAGACGGACGCCGTCGGTCTCGACGACGCTGTCGTCATCGGCGACGCCGTCAGCCATGCCGAACTTGTACTGGAAGCCCGAGCAGCCGCCGCCCTCGACCGAGAGACGCAGGATCGCGGGCTTGCCCTGCTTGGCCGCAATCGCCGCGACGCGCGCCGCGGCGGCGGGCGTCAGCGCGACTTCGGACTGGGTGAGCGTTGCCATGCCGACGAGATAGTGGCGCACGCGCCGCGAGGCAACGTCACTTCGTCTCCCAGGCGAAGTCGTAGAAGACGCGGAATCGGTTGCCGTCAGTATCGCTGGCGAAGAATTCGTAGAGCTTCCACGGCATGGCCGCGGGCGGGCCGGCGACCCGGGTGCCCGCTTCGGACCATTCCGCATACAGCGCATCGACTTCGTCGCGGCCGGCGAGGTTGAGCCACAGCACCGCGGGCGGCTGGTTGCCGATATTGGCCCGGAAGGCCGCGGCCGAGAGGAACATCCGCGCGTTCCCGCGCGACACACCGGCAAGCCCGAGTTGCTCGTCCGCCCAGTCGATCGCGAAGCCGAGCCGGTCGCGAAAGTAAGCGAGTGATGCCATCAGGTCGGAAACCGGCATTTCCGGACAGGGGGCTGGAAAGTGCATCGCAAGTCCCTCCTCGCCCCAGGGTGGGCCCGTTGCGCGCCCGCCGCCAGCACAAAAGAAAGGGGGCCGCCTTCCCGGGCGGCCCCTCTCCTCTCCTACCCTTTTAAAGGGCTTGTTACTTGCTCGTCGCGGGGCCGCCGACGCCGCCCGACACGCGGTTCTGCACCGAGGCGAGATACTCGCCCGACTGCAGGAACGGGATCGGATTGACGGCCTTGCCGTCGACGCGGACTTCGTAGTGAAGGTGGCTGCCGGTCGAGCGGCCAGTCGAGCCCATCAGACCGATCATCTGGCCGCGGCGGACGCGGGTGTTGTCGGCGACGAGGATCTTCGAAAGATGGCCGTAGCGCGTCTCGATGCCGCGGCCGTGGTTGATCTCGACCAGATTGCCGTAGCCGCCTTGGCGGCCGGCGTGGCTGACGATCCCGTCGGCGGTGGCGTAGATCGGCGTGCCCATCGCGCCGGGGATGTCGACACCCGCATGCATCGCCGCGGTGCCGCGGAACGGATCCGAGCGGACACCGAAGTTGGAGGTGAAGGTGAGCTTGTCGACCGGCTGCATCGACGGGATCGAGATCACCGTCTGCTCGAGCATGTCGAGCTTCTTCCAGGTGTTGAACAGCGTGCGGAACTGCGCATCGGCATTCTCGCTCGAAGCAGTGCCGGCGCCCGTCGCGGCGGGGGCATCGCCTTCCTCGACCGGCTCATAGGGGCCGCCCATGCCGCCGGAGACCTGGACGTAGCGCTCGGGAGCGAGGCCGAGACGGCGGAACTGCGCTGCGGTCCTCTGGAAGCGCGCCTCGCCCGCGACGATCGCCTTGCCGGCGAGCGCGAGCTGGCGGGCCTCGACCTGACGCAGCGGTGCGAGCACCTCGTCGGCGATCGCACTCGTCTTCGGGGCCGCGGCAGGGGCATCGCTGGCGAGCGCCGAGGGAACGGCCTGACCCGAAAGGACCGCGGAGATCATCGCCTGGCGCTGCTCGACACGCAGTGCGTGGAGCTTGGCCGCTTCCTTGGCCGCGGCGACTTCGGCCTGCATTTTGGCGACCTGCTCGCGCATCTTGGCGACCTGCGCCTCGGGCGAGCCGGGGACGGCGGTGACGCCGCTGACGGCAATCGCGCCGACCATCGCCTGCGCTACGCCATAGCCCGAGAAGAGCACGGTGACCGCGGCGACGCCCGCGAACAGCGCCTGCGTGCGCCCCGCGATGCTGAAGCGGCGCAGATCACGCCCGTCGTGGAGAATAAAATCGCGAGTAGTGAAGAATCCGCGGAACCGCTCCCCCAGTCCCGCATTCTTGACGTTCGATGCCTTAGCCATGAATCCCCGGCAAGTCATGGAAGCATCCACCGCGCTGCGACCCGGTGTGCGCTTCTGCTAAATCAACTGGTCCCAGCTGCAGCCCCTCCGCGCTTGGACGCGGTTCTTCTGCCCAGAGGTGTCAGGAAACGGCAAGAGCCGCGTAATATTCCCGCGTCAGACCGGCTGAGTCGCGCGCCGAGTCGTTGAACGGAGGCTTCAGCAGCCCCCGAAAATGCGTGCGAACAAGCGCTTGCCAGGTCGTTGCGGGATCGATTCGATCTTCCGAACAGGCTGATTCGAACCAGAATGTCCCCGCGCGGACATGATGGACCTCGTCCTTCAGAATCCGTTCGAGGATCAGCACCGTGGGCGTGTCACCGGCGGCGGCGAAACGCTCGATCGTGGCGGGCGTGACGTCGAGCCCGCGCGCCTCGAGCACCATCGGCACGACGGCCAGCCGCGCGAGCCGATCGTGCGCCGTGGCGGCTGCGGCATCCCACAATCCGTCGTGCGCGGGCATGGCGCCGTAGAAGCTGCCGAGCTGGCGGAGCCGCCGGTCGAGCAGCGCGAAATGCATCGCCTCCTCGCCGCCGATCTTCATCCAGTCGTCGGTGAAGCCGCGCGCGAACTGGCCGCCGAAGCGCCCTACGGCGTCGAACGCCAGGTCGATCGCGGCGAATTCGATGTGCGCGAGCGCGTGGATCAGCGCGATGCGGCCGCGCTCGGAACCGCCCTTGCCACGCTTGGGCATGCGGTTGGGCGGGAGCAGCTCTGGATGTTCGGGACGCGTGGGCCGATCGGGCATCGCCACGTCGAAGCGGTGGTCGAGCCGACCCAGCCGCCAGTCGCGAGCGGCGGCGCGCGCCGCCTTCACCTTGGCGCGCGGATCTGCGGCGTCGAGCACCGCCCGGCACGCTTCGGCGACGCTCGCGTTCACTTGCCCGCCAGCTCCCGGACCGCCTCGAGCACGGCCTCCGCATGGCCGGGCACGCGCACCTTGCGCCAGGCGCGGACCAGCGTGCCTGCGGCGTCGAACAGGAAGGTCGAGCGGTCGATCCCCATGTAGCGCCGGCCGTAGAGCTGCTTCTCGACCCAGGCGCCGAACGCCTCGAGCACCACGCCCTCGGGATCACTCGCGAGCGGCACGGTGAGGTCGTATTTGGCGGTGAACTTCTGGTGCTTCGTTGGCGTGTCCTTCGAGACGCCGAGCACGCGCGCACCGAGCGCGGTGAACTCGGGCATCAGCGCGGAGAAATCCTGCGCCTCGCGCGTGCATCCGGCGGTGTCGTCCTTTGGATAGAAATAGAGGACGAAGGGCTGGCCCAGATAGTCGGTGAGCGCGATCTTGCCGCCTTCGGGTGCGTCGAGCGCGATCGCGGGGAGCTTGTCGCCTTCGCTAATCATGTCGGTCTCCGTCAGCCGCCGGCGCGAACCGCCGCCCAGCAGGCGCTGACCTCCTGCCGGGTCCGCTCCAGCGTGGCAACCACCTGATCCCAGTCGGCGAGCCCCACCGCGCGTGCGATCAGCGCCTGGGTCGCGGCGCCGGGCGGCTGGGCGTCGGGCGCGACGAGGCGCATCGTCACGAGCAGCCGCGACAGGAAATCGTGGGCGGGGCGCATCGCCGCCGGCATCAACTCCTCACGCACCAGCGCGTCGATCGCGAGCCCGAGGCGCGGCTCGAAGGCCGTGCGGTGGCGCAACTGGAGCGTGTGGACCGCGAATTCGAGGTCGACCAGCCCGCCGTCGAGCAGCTTGGCGTCGAGCGGCCCCGCCGCCGGCTTGTGCGCCGCCATCTCGGCGCGCATCTTCGCCGCGTCCGCCGCGATGTCGCGTTCGGGACGCGCGCCGTTCAGCACTTCGGAAACGATCGCCGCAACCGCAGCCTGCGCGGCCGCCGAACCGAAGATCGGCCGGGCGCGGGTGAGCGCCATATGCTCCCACGTCCAGGCGTCCTCGCGCTGGTAGCGTGCGAAGGCGTCGAGCGAGACCGTTAGCGGCCCCTGCGCGCCCGAAGGTCGCAGCCGCGTGTCGACTTCGTAGAGCGGCCCCGCGGCGGTGGGCACCGAGAGCGCGGCGGTGATCCGCTGCGCCAGCCGATTGTAATAGACCACCGCGCCGAGCGGCTTGG